>JAGBKP010000074.1 GCA_017635875.1 Selenomonadaceae bacterium
ATGTTTAGCGATACAAACGCAAAAAGAGGGGTAACTTTCCCAAAAGGATTTAAGGCGGCGGGCGTGAAAGCCGGCATAAAAAAGACCGGCAATCTTGACGTCGCTCTGGTATACAGCGAAAGCCAAGCCGCGGCGGCGGGAGTTTTTACCACAAATCAAGTGGCGGCTGCGCCGGTTTACGTTTCTAAAGACGTAATAGCGAACAAAAAGGCGCGCGCGATAGTGGCGAACGCTGGTTGCGCCAACGCTTGTACGGGCGAAGAAGGGTTAGCCAACGCGAAAAAAATGGCGGAAATCGCGGCAAACGCGGTTAATTGCGACAAAAGCGAAGTTATCGTCGCATCTACCGGCATTATCGGCGTTCAGCTTCCGATGGATAAAATGGAAAAAGGCATAAACGCCGCCGCAAAAGAACTTTCCGCCGAAAGCGGACAAAACGCGGCGAGCGCGATTATAACCACGGACACAAAGACGAAAACCTGCGCGACGGAAGTAAACATCGGAGGCGTTCCCGTTCGTTTCGGCGCGATGGCAAAAGGCTCCGGCATGATTCAGCCGAATATGGCGACAATGCTTACGTTTATTACGACAGACGCGGCGATTTCGCAGGAGCTTTTGCAAGAGGCTCTCTCTAACATCACGGAAGTCACCTTCAATATGATTTCCGTCGACGGCGATATGAGCACAAACGATATGGTTGTCGTTCTTGCCAACGGCGAGGCGAAAAATCCTGCCATAACCGATAAAAACGCAGATTATGAAGTTTTTTACAATACGCTTCTTTCAATTTGCGAAGGACTCTCAAAGCGTATAGCCGCAGACGGAGAAGGAGCGACTAAATTCTTAACGATAAACGTTGAGGGAGCAAATAGTTTCAAAGACGCAAAAACAGTCGCTATGAGCATAGCAAAATCTCCGCTCTGCAAGACGGCGTTCTTCGGAGAAGATCCCAACTGGGGCAGAGTTATCTGCGCCGTGGGTTATGCCGGCGTTCCGATAAATCCGAAGAAAATTACGGTAAAATTCGGCGACGTTCCCGTATATGAAAAAGGCGTAGGCGCGAAAAACGATCCGGACGCTCTTAAAAAAGTTATGGCGGCGCACGACATAGACGTAAACATAAACCTAGGCGAAGGCAACGCGATAGCTACCGTCTGGAGCTGCGATTTTTCCTACGAATACGTAAAAATCAACGGCGAATATCATACTTGAGACTACTTTCTTTTTCTCTCTCTTTTTTGAAAAAAAGAGAGAGAAAAAGAAAGTAGCAAAGAAAAAGAGAGAGAAAAAACTTTAATAAAAAAACTAATCAATAGAGTTTAGTAAAATTTTTTCTTTTTCTCTTTCTTTGTTACTTTCTTTCTCTTTTTCTTTTTTATAAAAAAGAAAAAGAGAAAGAAAGTAAAGAAATTAAATAAGCAAAATCAGAGGTGAAACTATGTATAGCGCGGAAGAGCAAGCGGAAATTTTGGTAGACGCTTTGCCTTTTATACGAGAATTTTTCGGCAAGACCATTGTTGTAAAATACGGCGGCAACGCTATGATAAACGACGATTTAAAAGAAAAAGTGATGAAAGACGTCGCTCTTATGAAATATGTTGGCATAAAGCCGGTTATAGTTCACGGCGGCGGTCCTGAGATTACGGGGTTTTTGAAAAAAGTCGGCAAGGAGTCTTCTTTTGTAAGCGGGCTTAGAGTAACGGACGAAGAAACCGTTGAAATTGCGGAGATGGTGCTTGACGGCAAAATAAATTCCGAGATAGTGAACCGCTTAAATCGGTCGGGAGTTCGCGCCGTAGGTCTCAGCGGAAAAGATGCGGGGCTTATATCTGCAAAGAAAAAACTTGCGACGGTTTACGACGGCGACGAAAAAAAACGAGTGGATATAGGCTATGTGGGCGAAATTGTAAGGGTTGACACAACTTTGCTCCAAGACTTAATAGAAAGGGATTATATCCCCGTCGTCGCGCCCATTGGAGTAGGGGAGGACGGCGAAAGTTACAACATAAACGCGGACGACGTTGCGTCAGCGCTCGCGGGCGCGCTAAAAGCGGAAAAACTTCTGCTCCTTACGGATATTGAAGGCGTTTACAAGGATTACAACGATAAAAGCACTTTCTTATCTTCGATAAAAGCGGAAGAAGCAAAAGCGTACATAAAAGAGGGGATAATATCCGGCGGAATGATTCCCAAAATTACCGCCTGCCTAAACGCTCTTGCGAACGGCGCAAAGAAAACTCACATAATAGACGGCAGACTTGACCACTCCATTATATTGGAAATTTTCACCTCCAAAGGCGTAGGAACGCAGGTTGAAATTTAATTCTTCTTTCTTTTCTTTCTCTCTCTTTTTTGAAAAAAAGAGAGAAAAGAAAGAAAGTAGCAAAGAAAGAAAAGAGAGAAAAAATTTTAATAGTAAAAAATTTATAATACGAGGTAGAGAAATGTCGAAAGAACAAGAAGTATTTGAGCAGGATAGCAAAGACTATTTACCTGTCTTTAATCGCTATAAAATCGTGCTTGAAAAGGGCGAAGGCGTTTATCTTTACGATACGACGGGGAAGAAATATCTTGATTTTTTGGGCGGCATAGCGGTAAACGTATTGGGGCACGGCTATAAGCCGTTGGTTGACGCTGTTTCAAAGCAAGCCGCAAAACTTATACACTGTTCCAATCTTTATTATACGGAGGCGCAGGCGAGCGCGGCGACCAAACTCGTGAAATTAAGCGGACTTAACCGCGCGTTTTTCTGCAATTCCGGCGCGGAAGCGAACGAGGGCGCGATAAAACTCGCGAGAAAATACGCCCACGGCATAGCCGAAGACAAAGAGGAAATAATCACGGCTTGGGAAAGTTTCCACGGACGCACCATAGCGACTCTTACCGCAACGGGGCAACCTAAATATCAAGAGGGGTTTGGACCACTTCCCAAAGGTTTTTCTTATGTTCATTACAACGATATAAAAGAACTTGAGGAAAAAATAAGCGACAAAACAGCCGCCGTTATGCTTGAAACCATTCAAGGCGAAGGCGGAGTATATACTCCCAAAGACGATTATTTGAAAAAAGTCCGCGCTTTATGCGATAAACACAACGCGCTTTTGATATTGGACGAAATTCAAGCGGGAATAGGCAGGAGCGGCAAATTTTTCGCTTACGAAAAATACGGCGTAAAGCCTGATATAGTGACGCTAGCCAAGGGCCTCGCGGGCGGTGTGCCTATAGGCGCGTTTATCGCAACCGAAAAAGTAGCGACGGCTTTTCACGCGGGAGATCACGGCACGACTTTCGGAGGAAATCCTCTTGCATGTTCTGCCGCGAACGTTGTGCTTGACACCGTTCCCACGGAAAGTTTTTTGAAAAATGTTCAAGAAGTGGGAAGATATTTTAAAGAAAAACTGCTGGATTTGCAAAAAAAATACCCCACGGCTATAAAAGAAGTGCGCGGCGAAGGCTTGATTTTAGGCGCGGAATTAAATTTTGAAGGCAGAGAAATCGTAAACGAAGTCCTAAAAAAAGGCGCGATTATAAACTGCACGGCGGGAAATGTGCTTCGCTTTATACCGCCGCTTATAATCCAAAAATCCGACGTAGACGAAGTAATTCGCTTATTGGACGAAGTTTTGGCGAAAAAATAACAGTAAAAAAAGGATTTTTAATATTTTTTGTCGAAAATTTTTTTTATTAAAGTTTTTTCTCTTTCTCTCTTTCTTTGCTACTTTCTTTCTCTCTTTCTCTTTTTTTCAAAAAAGAGAAAGAGAGAAAGAAAGTAGGTAACGCAAGCTATAAGTCGGGAGGGATAAAGATGGTCAGCGATGAAACGATGATGTTTCGTTTTGGGGCGGACGAAAACAAGGCGGAGTATGTTATAAAAAACGCTTGTCTTGCTATGAAAGAAAAGGGGTACAACCCGGTAAATCAGCTGGTAGGTTATCTCATTTCCGGCGATCCGACGTATGTGACGAGTCATAAGGACGCAAGAAATCAAATACGTTCGCTTGAAAGAGACGACGTGCTTGAAGAGCTTGTGCGCTTTTATTTAGAGAATCATTTATGAGATATTTGGGATTAGACGTCGGAAAAGCCACTATCGGCGTAGCGGTAAGCGATTTATTGGGGCTGACGGCGCAGGGAGTTGAAACCGTTCGCCGAACAAACTTGGAAAGCGATTTAAAGCGTTTAACAGAAATCGCGGATAAGTATGAAACTACCGCTTTTGTTGTCGGTTTGCCGAAGAATATGAACGGCACCGAAGGAGAGAGCGCGATTTACGCGAGGGATTTTGCGGACGAGCTCAAAAAAATAATCCCGCAAGCGCAAATTTCTTTTTGGGACGAAAGGCTTACCACGGTTGCGGCGCATAAAACGCTGATAGAGGCGGATATGAGCCGCAAAAAGCGCAAAAAAGTAGTGGATAAAATGGCGGCTGTTTTTATTTTGCAGGGTTTTTTGGATAGATTGTCGATGAACATGAATAAGGATTAATTCCAAGCTGGAATTTTCCGGTAAAGTTTTCTTTCTCTCTTTTTTCTTTGTTACTTTCTTTTTTCTCTCTTTCTTTTTCAAAAGAAAGAGAGAAAAAAGAAAGTAAGGTTTTTAGAGATGCCCTTTCTTTTTTATAAAAAAGAGAGAGAAAGAAAAGAAAGTAGATAAAAAATAATAAGAGGGTGACGATATGGCAGACGAAGAAATTTTTGAGGAAGAAGATGATTATGTTGTCGTGGAGCTTACGGACGAAGACGGCAACGTTTTTCCTTATGTGCAGGAAATGATTATACCTGTGGACGGCGAAAATTTTGCGCTCCTTGTGCCGCTTAAAGACGAGGACGAGGAACACGAAGAGGGTTGCGATTGCGGTTGCGAAGATGAAGACGACGTTATAATCGCAAAGATGGTTGAGGACGAGAACGGCGAGATTGAGTATATCGAACCGACGGACGAGGAATTTAAAAAGGTTGAAGAAGCCTACGAGGCTCTTTTTGACGAAGAAGAATAAAAAAACGGCTGTGAAAAAACTAAAACGTTACAGAACAAGATAACACGCCGGCGAGATTTTGCCGGCGTTTTATTATTTAGCGTAAAACTTTATTTTTATAAGCGAACACATATTAAAGTTCTTTTTCTCTTTTCTTTCTCTTTGCTTCTTTCTCTTTCTTTTCTCTTTTCTTTCAAGAAAAGAGA
>JAGBKP010000075.1 GCA_017635875.1 Selenomonadaceae bacterium
AAGTCCTTGAAACTTCCCGTTACGGAAGATTTTTTGCGGCTTGCGAAAGCGGATAACGAAAAATATGAAAGCGATATACCTGAAGGTATGAAATTTGACGAGGCTCCGCTTGAGGACGCATCCGTAAGCGATGGAAACATAAAAGAGCTGACGGCGGAAGATATTGAAGTAACCGTTTTAAATTGCAGCGGCAAAGAGGGTATGGGCAAGAGAACCGCGGATATTTTGGAGGCGCGCGGGTTTAAGGTCGTATTCGTAGGAAACGGCGAAATATTCGACAAAAGCCGCACGACTTTTGAAGTCCCCGAAGGAAGCGGCGAAATATTCGCAAATCTCCCCTTCGACTACACCATAATAGAGAGCGACAAAAAGAAAGAAGCCGTGTTAAACATCGGGCTTGACTATAATTTGAAGGAAGAATAAGGTGATTTTGTGAAAATAGTGGTAACCGGCGGCGCGGGATTTATCGGAAGCAATTTTATATATTATCTGCTCGAAAACTCGGACGATGAAATTATTTGTTTTGACGCGCTCACTTACGCGGGAAATTTAGCGACGCTTGAAAAAGCTATGGAAAGTCCGCGCTTTAAGTTTATACGCGGCGACGTTTCGAGCAGGGTAGACGTAAGAGAGCTTTTCACCTCCGAAAAGCCGGATATTGTGGTAAATTTTGCGGCGGAAAGTCACGTCGACCGCTCCATTATGTCGCCCGAGATTTTCCTCCGCACGAATATCTTTGGCGTGGAAGTGCTGTTAGACGCCGCTAAAAGCTACGGTTTAAAGCGTTTTCATCAAGTTTCGACGGACGAAGTGTACGGTGATTTGCCGCTAGACCGTCCCGATTTATATTTCACGGAAGAAACGCCGATAAAGACTTCAAGCCCGTATTCAGCGTCAAAAGCCTCTGCGGATTTGTTTACTCTCGCGTATTTTCGCACATACAATATACCCGTAACTATTTCTCGTTGTTCCAACAACTATGGACCTTACCACTTCCCCGAAAAACTCATTCCGCTGATGATAATAAACGCGCTTAACAATAAAAAACTCCCCGTGTACGGAGAGGGGATAAATGTTCGCGATTGGCTGTATGTAACAGACCACTGCGCCGCGATAGACGCGATTATAAGGCGCGGCAAAGAGGGCGAAGTCTATAACATTGGCGGGCATAACGAAAAGCGAAACATCGACGTGGTAAAGACCATTTTAAAAGAATTAGACAAGGACGAAAGTTTAATTGAGTTTGTAAAAGACCGCAAGGGTCACGATTTAAGATACGCCATAGACGCGTCGAAAATAGAAAAAGAGCTCGGCTGGAAACCCAAAACTAATTTCGACGAGGGCATAAAACAGACTGTAAAATGGTATCTTGATAATGAAGATTGGTGGAAACCGCTATTAAAGAAAGCTAAATTTTAAAAAAAGTCACACATTCGCTTTGAATGTGTGACTTTTTTATTATTTCTTATAACGTTTTTTAAATTTCTCAATTCTGCCGCCGGCGGCAACGTCTCTTTGACGACCGGTGAAGAACGGATGACATTTCGAGCATACGTCCACGCGAAGTTCCTTTTTTGTAGAACCCGTAGTGAAAGTGTTGCCGCAACCGCAGGTAACTTTCGCCTCGAAAAATTCGGGATGTATTCCTTCTTTCATCGTAAACCCTCGCTTTCCTCTTAAGTTACAAGAAGGCTCTGCGCCCACTTGGATTAAAAGTCGCATAATCCCACGCCTCGCGTAGAATACGAAAAGCATTATAGCATAGTTTTAGTAGTATTGGCAAGGGGTTTATTTATTTTTATATTGACATTCATATAAAATTCATATAAAATAATAGAAGAATGTTGAGTAAGCGGCTCGTAACCAACCTCATAAATGAGGCGTTGCTTATGGATGAAATCATCGTCATCTTGATTATGATTTTTTTAATCCTCGTGGTAATCAAAGATTAAGCCGCACGCGTCGCCAACAAATGCGGTTTTTTTAACCAAAATGAGGGTGAGCCGAACTCAACATTCTTTTATTTTCTATGGCAATTATACCGCATAACAAAGAGATTTGCAAGAATTTTTTCTTATCGCGCGTTTCAATTACTAATCTAAATTTTCATATTGCAATATGAAAAAATGCGTGATATTATATATCGGTAATCATACAAATTTCAGAAAGAAACGAGGATGGATATATGGCGCAATCGGGATTTGTAATGCTTTTGCCCGTTATTACTATAATAGTCGCGCTTCTTACAAAAGAGGTCTATATGTCGCTTATCTTGGGAATATGCGCGGGAGCGATGCTCTTTGAAGGTTTCGCGCCTTTTCCTGCGGTTATAACGATGTTTAAGATTATGAGCGAAAAAGTCGGCGAAAACGCCAGCCTGCTCATATTTTTGATACTTTTGGGTATTTTAGTCGCAGAAATCGCAAGGAGCGGCGCATCGAGAGCTTACAGCAATTTTGCCGCAAAACGCATAAAGAGCGACCGCGGCGCGCTTCTCTTTGCGCCGATTTTGGGCATTATAATCTTTGTGGACGACTATTTTAACTGTCTTACGGTCGGAAGCGTTATGCGCCCGCTTACGGATAAGTTCAGAATTGCTCGCGAAAAACTCGCGTACGTTATAGACGCTACCGCCGCGCCCACCTGCATACTTGCGCCGATTTCAAGTTGGTCTGCCGCTATTGCCGCCGCTTTTCCGAAAGATACGGGAGTCGACGGCTTTACCGTATTTTTGTCCACCATTCCCTACAATATTTACGCTTGGCTTACTTTAATTTTCTTATTTTTCATAGTCTTTACGGGCAAAGATTTAAGACCGATGTGGGGCGTTGTGCGTCGCGCGCGTCTTCGCGGCGTTACGTTAGGCGACGTAAACAGCGACGATTATAACGCGCTTGTCGGCAAAAACGGCAAAGGTCATATTTTGGATTTGGTTTTGCCTCTTGCGGTTTTAATCGTAGGCTGTCTTTACGGTATGCTTTATACCGGCGGCATTCACGACGGAAAAACCGTTGTCGAAGCGTTTAACGATTGCGACGCAACGGTTGGTTTGATGTTCGGCGGATTTATGGCTAATCTTCTTACCGCGCTTATGTATCTTCCTCGCAGAGTAGTTTCTTTTAAAGACTTTTGCGCGGGATTTTCGGCGGGCTTTAAACTTATGACCCCCGCGCTTTTCATTCTCGTGCTAAACTGGACTTTTATGGGGCTTTGCAGTGAAGATTACCTCGATTTAAGAGGTTTTGTGGCAAATACCGTGGATTTATCCGATACTTTTTATTATCTTATGCCTATGATATTTTTCCTCTTAACGGCGTTTTTATCTCTTACAACCGGCAATTCTTGGGGGTCTTTCGGAATACTCATTCCGATAGCGGTAACTTTAATCGACCCGTCCGATATGAATATGCTCTCTCTTACGGTTGCGGCGATACTTTCGGGTGCTGTCGCCGGCGATCAAGGCTCGCCTCTTTCCGATACGACGATACTCTCATCAACAGGCGCAGGTTGCGGGGTAATCGAACATGTAACAACGCAAATACCGTACGTCGGCGCGGTGTCGTTTTGCTCAATGCTCGGTTATCTTGTCAGCGGCGTAACGGCGAACGGAATTTACGGACTTATTGCAGGGCTTTTCTTCCTTACCGTGATAATGATATGGATAATAAAAAAAGTCCCCGCTCAACGCGGCGTATTTTGGAAAGACGAAGAATAAAAAAGGAGACGTGAAAAAACTACTTTCTTTTTCTTCTTTCTTTTTTGAAAAAAAGAAAGAAGAAAAAGCACTCAAGAGTATAATAATTTCTAAGCGATAAATCGCTAAGAAATTCTAAAAAGTAGCAAAGAAAAAGAAGAAAGAAAAAACTTTACTAAACTCTATTGTTTAGTTTCAGAGTGTCGACAAATTATAAAAATTTATTTTTATATATCTACC
>JAGBKP010000076.1 GCA_017635875.1 Selenomonadaceae bacterium
AGGAATAATTTTAATCTCTCAAAAGACCTATAATTGCTAGCTTTACGCTATATTTAGAATATAGTATGCGATTGAAAATCTTAAAATTAGCAAAAAATGGAGTAACAAAGCTTGTGATAAGCTGTATACTTGAATATATATGTCCTCGCATAAAAATTGGACTTGGCGTTTTGCCAAGTCCAACGAAAATTTAAACTGTTGTTTTTCCTAAAAATATGATATAATTCAGATTGAAGATATTCAACAAATTTTTGGAGAAAGTGTACATGAAAGATAAGACGAACACAACGCCCAAACGAGGGGCTAAAGACACGGTATTCAGAAAAGTGTTCCCTCTTCCCGAATATCGTTTGGCGCTGTATAAATCGTTGCACCCAGAGGATAAAACGGTAACGGCGGACGATATTAAAATCATATCCCTCGAAAATATAGTTTTAAACGAGCCGTACAATGACTTGGGAATGCTTGCAAGGGGTAAGCTTCTGATACTTATAGAAGCGCAAAGCACATGGACGATAAATATTTTAATGCGACTCTTCCTCTACGCCGCCGCTACTTACCAAGACTATATCAAAGCAAATGGCATTTCTCTTTACGGCTCTAAAAGCGAAATTCTGCCGCTGCCCGAATTTTATGTAATTTATACCGGCAAAGACCGCGATAAGAAACCCGAAATTATTTCTCTTGCGAAGGATTATTTTGAAAATCCCAACGCGCACATTGACCTTACGGCTAAAGTTATCAAAGGCAAAGAAAAAGATGTTGTATGGCAATATGTGATGTTCACGGAAGTTTGGAACGATAGCATAAAACTGTATGGCAGGACGCGAGAAGCAGCGGTTCATGCCATAAATCGTTGTATAGACGAAGGTTTTTTATCGGATTTTTTCACGATTTACAAGAAGGAGGTCATTTCAGATATGGATGTTTTATTCGATTATGATTATAATATCAAAGCTTTGGCTAAAGAGGCTGCGAGAGAGGCTGCTAAAGAATCGGCTATTTTAACCACCATTAAAGCCTATAAGAAATTTTCTCAAACAGAAGAACAGACAACAAGCGCGATTGAAACTGAATTTGGACTTTCTTCGGCGCAGGCTGCGGAACTTGTTAAGGCTAACTGGAATTAAACGATAGTTGTCGGGATGAATTTTTTGTGGGTCCATTTGTGGGTCCACTAAACAAAAAAACAATAAAATTTATGGAAAATATTAAAAATATGAAAATAGGCAATCTTGAAAATAAAGGCTTTAAGAAAAGTATAGAACTCACAATATAACCCAAAACGGCCTTCTAAGCCGTGGGTCGCGTGTTCGAATCACGCCGGGCGCACCAGAATTTACTAGGGTTCGAGTTTTTGCTCGAACCCTTTTTTGATGTTTAGTGGGGCAATAGGTGAGTCCACTAACACACAAAAAAAGGATAATTACGAAGCGATTGCCAATAAGATTTTAGAATAATAGATTGCAATAATAATCAAGCGCAAATTTTAAATAAAAATGTTAAATCATATTCGTTTATAATTAAATTATGTCAAAGTTTCGCGCGAGGTATTTTCGCACATAATTTGCATTTCCATTTTAAACTCTTTGTGTTATAATACGAAAAAACGAGGAGGATAGCGTATGAACAGCAAACGTAAAAGCATCTCACTCGGTCTGCCTTTGGCTTTGGCGGGAATAGGTGCGGTGGCGTCGCTTTTTATAAACAAAAAACTTCACGCGCCGCTTGGTATTCTTTTTGCGGGTCTTTCCGTTTTGCACGGTTTTCAACATCGAGCTAAACTAAAAACAGACGCGCGTAATGTTATTTGCGGCAATAAAAACATCGGAAAGAGGCGATAAGTATGTCCGATATGAGCGTGGGGCGGAGCGCGTACGGCGCGGGATACGATAACGGCTACGGCAATTACGGCGATGATTTTGGCGGTAAAAAATCTTCGCCCGGAGAATGTCAAACCTGCAAAAATCGAATGTATCAAGACGGCTCGAACGAAATGGTATCTTTTAAAGCCGCGGGGCACATTGACCCCGACAACGCGGCTTCCGTCGTTATGAGCCACGAACAGGAACACGTTTCAAACGCTTATCAAAAAGCGGAAATGGAAGGCGGCGAAGTTGTGCGGGCAAATGTGCGCCTAAACACTTCGATTTGCCCCGAATGCGGCAGGTCGTATATATCGGGCGGCGTTACTTCCACGCAGATTCGTTATACGAACGAAGACAATCCTTATCAGAAGGATTTAAAATCCACCGACGCGGCAAGAGTCAAAGGCGCGAGCGTGGATATTGACGCGGGGTAAGCGACGGAGAAAACACAATGAATTTTCCATATTGCGAAAAAGAGCTTCAATACCTTTCCGATCGCGATAAAAATATGGCGATAGCCGTAAAAATGCTCGGGAAAATAGAGCGAAAAACAGACCCCGATTTATTTTCCGCTCTCATTCAAAACATTGTGGGGCAGCAAATTTCAAACAAGGCTTTTGAAACCGTGTGGCAAAGATTTAAAGATTATTTTAACGAGCTGACGCCTAAAAAAATAAACGACGAAACTTTGGAAAACATCCAAAAACTGGGAGTTTCTCAAAAAAAAGCCGCGTACATAAAAAATATCGCGGCTAAAGTTGCGGCTAAAGAATTGGACTTTGAAATTTTAAGCGCGCTTTCGGACGAGGACGCCGAGGCGGAACTTATGAAACTTGACGGCGTAGGCAAATGGACGGCGGAAATGCTCCTGCTCTTTTCAATGATGCGTAAAAACGTATTCAGTTACGGCGATTTTGCAATTCGACGCGGGCTTCAAATTTTACACAATCACAGAGAAATCACAAAGCCGATTTTTGAAAAATATCGCAAACTATATTCTCCGTATTGCAGCGCGGCGAGTTTTTATCTGTGGGAAATCGGCAACTCAAATTTGAAAAAATTCCCGTCGTTCCTTGAAACGGGCGATGTTTTTGCCGCGTACGCCTCGCCGGTTGGACAAATAATACTTGCAAGCGACAAAAAAAATCTGACGGGGCTTTTCTTCGGCAATATAAGCGTCAAAGAAAGCGACTCTCCGATTTTTGACGAGACAAAAGCGTATTTAGACGCGTATTTTGCAAATAAACCCTTGCCGAGTCCTCCAAAAATAAAATTTCGCGGCACCGATTTTCAAAAGAAAGTTTGGAACGAACTAAAAAAAATCCCATACGGAAGCGTAACGACCTATAAGGAACTGGCAAAGTCGCTAAACACGTCGCCACGCTCCGTAGGCGGCGCGGTCGGGAAAAATCCCGTCGCTCTAATCGCGCCCTGCCACAGGGTTATAGGCGCAAACGACGCTATGACAGGTTACGCTTGGGGAATTGACATTAAAGAAAAATTATTGAAAATTGAACAAAAAAACGGACTGTGAAAAAATATTAGTTTTTTCACAGTCCGTTTTTTTAGCAAATCTTATGAATCCAACCGTCAGGCCCTTCAATTTCTCCAAGTTGTATGCCGCGAAGGGTGTCGTATAATTTTTGGGTAACTTCTCCCATTTTTTCCATACCCGCGGGGATTAAAATTTCTTTGCCGTGGTCCACGATTTTCCCGACGGGGGAAATAACCGCCGCAGTGCCGCAAAGCCCACATTCGGCAAAGTCTTTTACTTCTTCCAGCGTCACTTTTCGCTCTTCCACCTGCATACCCAAAACATGTTCCGCCAAATACATAATGGAACGGCGAGTTATGGAGGGAAGAATGGAATTAGATTTCGGCGTTACGATTTTTCCGTCTTTCGTAACGAAAATAAAGTTCGCGCCGCCCGTTTCTTCGACAAAAGTATGTGTCGCGGGGTCTAAAAACATATTTTCGTCAAAACCGTTGTTGTGCGCCGTAACATACGGGTGCAAACTCATGGCGTAGTTAAGTCCGGCTTTAACCTGCCCCGTGCCGTTTGGCGCGGCTCTGTCAAAATCGCTGACGCAAATCGTAATCGGTTTTGCGCCGCCTTTAAAATAAGGCCCGACAGGCGTTGTGAAAAGTCTGAATTGATATTCCGTCGAAGGTTTTACGCCGATAACAATTCCGGACGCAAACACGAAGGGGCGAATATAGAGCGACGCGCCCGTGCCGTATGGCGGAACGTAGGCCGCGTTTGCTTTTACGGTTTCTTCCACAGCTTTTAAAAATTCTTCCTTTGGAAAAGCGGGTATCTCAAGACGTTTTGCGGAATCTATCATACGCTCCGCGTTTAAATCCGGCCTAAAAGTCACTATATCGCCGTTTTTGGATGTATAGGCTTTTAATCCTTCAAAAATGCTTTGCGAATACTGCAAAACTCCCGCGCATTCGCTCATCACTATGGTGTCTTCCGTTGTTATTTCGCCTTTTCCCCACTTGCCGTCCTTATAGTTTGCAACATAGCGATAAGGCGTTTTCCTGTAACTGAAATCAAGATTGCTCCAATCTAAATTTGCTTTCTCCATTTATATATATCTCCTTTCGAGAATTTATTAGCGTTATCTACTTTCTTTCTTTCCTCTCTTTTTTGTAAAAAAGCGAGGAAAGAAAGTAAGTAGCAAAGAAAGAAAGGAGAGAAAAAACTTTAATAAAAAACTTTTTTCATTCCATATCAACGAACATATTTTATTCTTACCTTTGCGATATGTCAAGCGTTTAACAATTCTTTTCTCGCCTTCCCCAAATTTTCCAAAATATTGCCTGCGGTAAGTCCTTCGCCGTACTCTTCATAAGCTATGTTTCCCGCTTTAGCGTGAATATGAACGCCAAGTATCGGCGCTTTTTCGCCCGCTTCTTTAAAAAGCCCGGCTATTGTTCCCGCTAAAACGTCTCCCGCGCCTGCCGTTGCCATTCCCGTGTTCCCGAAGCTTTCGGCGTAAATCTCCCCTGTCGGGTAAGCCACAAGCGTACATTCGCTCTTTATCGCAAAAATCGCCCGATATTTTTCCGCTGTTTCCCGCGCTATATTTATCAAATCCGCTTTTAAGTCGCTAATCTTCATATCCAAAAATGTCGCAAGCTCGCCTAGATGCGGCGTAAGTATCGGGATTTTTTTTATGTTGTTAATTTCGTCTGCGTGACGCTTAAAAGCGTAAATCGCGTCCGCGTCAAGCACTAATTGAGTCGGAGTGTTTAACGCAACGTTTCTGACAAGTTCCATAGTGTCGTCAAAACGGTCAAGCCCCGGACCCATTAAGAGAACGTCCGCTTTTTTCGCTAAATCGAGAACGGTTTTTAACGCGGCGTCGCCTCCCATTACGCCCTCTTTTATTTCTTCAACGGGCTTTGTCATAACTTCAAAAGAAAACGGTTGCAACTGTTTTTGAAGTGTCCTTCCCGTCGCAAGCGTCGAAAGCCCCGCGCCTGCTTTTAACGCCGCTTTGGAAGAAAGCAACGCCGCGCCCGTCATTCCTTCAGAGCCGGCGAGCGTTAGGACTCTCCCTACGCTTCCTTTATAAACTCCTCTAGACCTTGGCGCTATAAAGTTTTTAACTAAATCATCGTCTATAAGCGTAGATTTTATTTTGTCTTCGGTAAGGAGAACGGATGGAATTCCTATGGTGGAATTTACGACTTTTCCCGATAAATCCGCGCCCGGCGCAAAAAAATGCGCAAACTTCGGAAGCCCCAAAGATACCGTTAAATCCGCGCGAATCGCAACATCTGCCATGCCCGTATCGGCTTCAACGCCGGACGGCGCGTCGATGGCGACCACGGGAACACCCGCGTCGTTTACAATTTCTATTATATTCGCCAAATCTTCCCGCATCTCTCCGTGAAAACCCGTGCCCAAAAGCCCGTCAACAATCGCGTCCGCAAAACGGTTTATATACAGTTTCAGCTTGTCTGCTGCTCTTTCTTCGTTTAGATCTGTTATATCGACTTTCATATTTTCCAATATGTTTAAGTTCTTTTTCGCGCTATTTGTTAATTTTTCCCTGTCCCCCGCGAAAAAAACCTTGCATTTCGCGCCGAAGTTTAATAGGTGCCTAGCCGCAACGAACGCGTCTCCGCCGTTATTGCCCGCGCCCCCCAGTATCGCTATGCTTTTTCCCTTCGCGGTATTTAAAAATCTGTTGGTTTCGTTTGCAACGGCGGCTCCGGCGTTTTCCATAAGCATAAGCTCGTCTACGCCAAATTCTTCGCTCGCCCTTTTGTCTATCTCTTTTATTTCAGCTTTCAGAGCTATTTTCATATCGACCCTCCATAACGCAAAACGCCGTCGCGTATTCCCTTTCGTGCGAAAGCGAAATATGCACGCTTTCTATATTTTTTTCTTTAGCCTTATTTAAAAAAGTTCCGTATAATTTTATATGCGGCGCGCCTAAATCGTCCGTGATTACCTCTATTTCAGTAAGTTCTCCGCCTCGAAGCCCCGTGCCGAAGGCTTTTAACACCGCTTCTTTTGCCGCAAACCGCGCCGCAAAAGAAGCGGCTCTACCCTTTCCCCTGCCGTTTGCGTAGCTTATTTCGTTTTTTGTATAAACCCTTTTTATGAAAGCGTCTTTTTCTGTCGCTCTTTCTATTCTTGCAATAGAAACAATATCAGTGCCTATTCCTATAATCATAATTATTTAAAAAAAGCTGTGAAAAAATCACAGCTTTTCTCATTCTCCTAACTTCGCTTTTAAGGCTTTCCTTTCGTCCTCGTGAGGGTCAAACGTTTGACTTCTCGCGATTAAAATTTCAACTCTGCGATTTTTTGTGCGCCCTATCTCATCATCGTTGCTCGCTATCGGTCTATATTCGCTGTAGCCTTGCGCGGAAAATCTCGCGGGATTTAATCCGCCGTTTATCGAGAGCAAATATTTCATAAAATTAAGCGCGCGATAAGAGCTTAATTCCCAGTTAGACGGATACTGCGGCGTATTTATCGGAACGTTGTCCGTGTGACCCGAGATCAGCACTCTCTGCGGAATGTTTGCCAAGAGTCCCGCCACAACGGGACCTATCTTTTGCGCGTCGCCGACAAGTTCGGCAGACCCCGACGGGAAAAGCGCCTTTTCCTTTATGCGAATCATAAGCCCGTCGTCCGCAAGCTCCGTTGAAAGCTCGTCTTCAAGATTGTTTTGCTCTATATATTCGTCAAGTTCTTTTTTTACCTCTTCAAGCTGCTGATTTTCCGCGATATACGCTTGATTGCCTTTATCTTCGTCGCTCACCACTTGACGCATCATACTCATATTCGGTCCGCCGCCGTCGAAAAACGAAGGCCCGCCCATATTAAAAGCCGCCGAAAACGCTTGCGCGAGCTGCGTCACTTTCTTTTGGTCCGTTTGCGAAATAGCAAAAAGAGCGATAAAGAGCGCGAGAAGAAGAGTCATAAGGTCTGAATACGGAAGCAGCCAAGCCTCGCCGTTTTCTTCTTCGTGCGGCGCGCCGTGTTTTTTCTTCTTAGCCATACTTAATTACCTCTTAAGTATTTAATTTTTAATTCTTAATTCTTACTTTCTTCTTTTCTCTCTTTCTTTTGAAAAAGAAAGAGAGAAAAGAAGAAAGTAACAAAGAAGAAAAGAGAGAAAGAAAACTTTAATAGTTAAA
>JAGBKP010000077.1 GCA_017635875.1 Selenomonadaceae bacterium
GATACCGCTTTAGATGAAGAAATTCTTGAAATGCAAGAAGAAAATTTAGAAAATATGCTTCTTGCAACCCACGCTATGCAGCTTCGTCACAGTTTAGTCGGCGTAAGAGAAGGCGATGCGGTTATGGTTTACGATAAATAAAATAAAAAAAGCTACATTTCATTGTATCTTGAAATGTAGCTTTTTTTATTTTAAATTCGTTTTCGTCTGTAAGCGCGAATACATGCCCATATAAACGCCAAAAGCCCAAATAAACTGATTATGCAAGCATTTCTATAAGGCGTATGAAGTTTGGGAAACACTTTTACATTATGCTCTCCCGCAGGAACAGTTACCGCCAGCCTATGATGATAGACTTCAAACACGGGCAGTTCTTCTCCGTCGCAACTCGCGCCGTAGCTGTGCGGATAAAACCATAACGGTAATTTTATCTCTGTCGCTTTATCGGTATTAGTTGTAAAGTTTAAATGCAGCCCTTCGCGATAAAAATTAGTTACCGCATATTTAGGAGTTATTTCATATGGATTTAATTTAGTCCAATTTTTACTCTTAACAGCCTCCAATAATTCTTCCTTTTCTTTATTAGTGTAACCATATTCACTCTCTTGCAAGTCCTTGTAAAGATAATCGCCATATTGAAGAAAAAAAAGAGGATTATGTGCTACATCAACTAAATTTAGTAAAATATTATCTGCTTCCGTCCCTCTCAATTTGAATAATTTACTGCTAACAGCAACATTTTCAGCTCTGTAAAATACTAAAAAATGATGCTTGTCAAAATTAAGCGTCATACAGAGCAAATTATAACTTACAATTACCAAAGCCAATATTAAAAACTTTTTATTGGCACAAATAGCGATTGATAAAGCTATGGCAAGAAATACGGAGGTAAATACGGTAAGCCTAAAAGAAAATTGCAACAAGCCTAGCTTATCTCCTATAACCGGAATACTCGCTATAGTATCCCAAGGATCTAACGAAGATGTTGTTAAAATCAAGATGGCGCAAAAAAAAGCGCATACGCAAAACACTTTATTTAAAATCGTTATATTTTGTTTTTTCGCTTTTTTTATTATCAAATAAACTGCGTAGCCAAATAGCACCGTTAAGGAAAAAAATCCAACAAAAAATTGAACTCTAAACAAATCATTCAATGAATAGACTTCTATATTTTTAGCCGATTGAACTGCGCCTTTCATATAAAAATCAAAACTTTCGTACATACTTAAAAATGGCGCATAAAACCATATATTAAGAAGTATTACAAAAATTGTCGCTTTTAAAACTGCTTTTAAATTACATTGTTGAAAAAATTTTTTATAAAAAATCAACGATAAACACACATAAGCTATAAAAAGCATTAGGGAACTGAGTATGTGCGTTTCAAGTATTCCCGTTGCCCCTATAACCACACCTATCCAAGCATTTTTCCTGCCCTCAAGCATCAAATAAAAACTGATGAGAGCCAGAGGTAAAAAACTCATAGCGATAGCTTCGCCGATGGCGGCTCTTGAATATAAATCCATCATTCGATAAAGCGCGCCGGTATATATTATTGAAGCAACCGCGCCGTATACATAATGCGGAAGTTTATTTTCGCGGAGTATATGGAAAAACAACCTGTTAAAGCTTATATATGAAATTATAGCTGTAAACAGAGTTATCAAAAATAAAAAGATGTGGTAAGCCATTACCCCGGGGAAGAAAATCCCAAGAACAGCGGGGATATATAAAAATAAATCGGGATAGAAGTAACCTACTGGGTAACCATAATTATTATAGACATAACCATACAGTTTTATAGGGAAATCACCGTTTAAAAGCCCTTCTTTTAATCCTTCGATTCTTGCCAAATGAAACGTTGTATCATGTCCCCATACAAGGCTTTCAGTAAACAAAGGGATACTTACAATAACTACTGTCAAAAAAAGCATAAAATACCAAGTTTTTTTACTGTTTATCAGTATATCATAAGACAATATAATTCTCCTTTCTCACTTTGAAGACACCAATAGAACTTTTTAATTAATTTTCGGTTTTTTTGTATAAAGGACTTTTAGTGTTTACTTAAACAAAAACATATTGAGTTTGTAATAATGTGTTTTTGTTTTACGTATAACGATATGTTCTTTTGGCATAGCAAGCAAACGCGATTTTATTGTGTTGCGGGATTTGCCCGTTATTTCCATTAAATCTTGCATAGAAACGCCTTGACCATAAAACAAACTTGCCTGTAGAAGGATAAAATATAAGTTTTGGTTGAGTTCATCAGAAGAAATTATATTAAAGAGTTTTTCTTTATACTTGTCTAACTGCGCCATTTTTCTGCTTAATATTTCAATTACATCTTCAAAAGTATCGGATATAATCCGGATAATATCGTTTGTCGCTTTTACTTCATCAATAATGCAAGTTAAAGCAAATTGGTGAAGAACAACGGGCGGTACCGAATTAACCTTATAAAGAAATGTTTCATAATTTTTATAAATTTTTTCAATTAAAAATACAATTTCTTCCGTATAGCATAAAAAAGCAGGATATTTATTTTTTCTATTGATTTGCTTTATATCAAAAGGAAAATGTCTTGTAAACGGAGCGTTATACCGCGATTGATAGACGTCTTCTATTTTTAGCGGCGCAGTATAATATATTTTTTTTAGTGTTTCATAAACCATTATAAAAATCCTCCGTTTTTATTGTCAAAAAACGGCATTTTTGACAACATGGTTATTAAAAAATAGGTCATCTTGTCAAAAAACGGCATTTTTGACAAGATTATTTGTTTTTCATCAGCAAATAATCTTGTCATTTTACCTTTTTATCTATATGTTTCAAGACATAACGCGGTCTTCTCTTTGTTTCAATGTAAATTCTACCGATATATTCTCCTAAAATCCCGATGCCGATAAGTTGCACTCCACCCAAGAACACTATAGCAACCATAAGAGACGAATAACCCGGCACATCGTTTCCGAAAACAAACTTTGAGATTATTCTATACGAACCGTAAAAGAACGCGACGCTTGCCACCATTACGCCGATATAAGTCCACACGCGAAGAAGGGCGGTTGAAAAGCTCGTTATTCCTTCCATAGCAAGGTTCCAAAGTTTCCTAAAATTAAACTTTGAATCTCCTGCGGAGCGTTCCGCGCGAACATACGGCACTATGGCGACTTTTCCGCCTACCCAAGATAAAATTCCTTTCATAAAGAGATTTCTTTCCGAAAGTTTTTTTATCTCGTCAACCACTTTTTTGTCAAGCAGGCGAAAATCCCCCACATTTTCTTCTATATGCAAATCGCTTAAAAAATTTTGCACTTTATAAAACCAAGCCGCAGTCTTTCGTTTTAAAAAACTGTCCGTGCTTCTGTCGACTCGTTTAGCCAGAACAACGTCTGCGCCTTCAGTCCATTTTTTCACCAGTTCTTCTATAACCTCTATCGGGTCTTGCAAATCAACGTCTATAGGAATTACCGCATCCCCCGTCGCGTAACTAAGTCCCGCCATAAGCGCGGGTTCCTTGCCAAAATTACGCATAAAAAAAAGAGGCAACACAAGAGAGTCCTTTTCTGCGATGGAAAGCACGATTTCTTCGGTTTTATCCGTACTTCCGTCGCTTATAAAGACAATCTCTACCTCTTTATCTTTAAAAAATTCGTAACCTCTCACCGCTTCATAAAAAAGTGGAACAGCCGCTTCTTCATTATAAACCGGCACAACAAGCGAAATTTTCATAAAACCAATCCTTTGATATTCAACTTCCCTACTTTCTTTTCTTTCTCTCTCTTTTTTATAAAAAAGAGAGAGAAAGAAAAGAAAGTAGCAAAGAAAAGAAAAAGAGAGAAAAAATTTTAATAATTATAATTTTTCTAATTTATTGACAACCTAATCCTTTATATCTCTTGGATTTATCTTTACAATACTGCCGTCGGTTTCAAAATAAACAGCCTCCGCTATTTTCGCGTTCCTAATCATACGACGGCACAGAAGGCAAGGCTTACCCGACGCAAGAGAGCCGTCCGCGTTAAAACCAACCACATATATTTTTGCGCCCTGCATTTTTATCGGATCGGCGTTTATAATCGCGTTCTGTTCTGCGTGCACAGCAACGCAAAGTTCATAGTTTTGCCCTTTCGGCACATTTAATCTTTCGCGCTCGCAAAGCCCCGTGTCTATACAGTTCGCCTCTCCCCTGGGCGCACCGTTATATCCCGTGCTTATGATAATATTGTCTTTAACTATAATTGCGCCATAACGCCGCCTAAGACATGTAGCGCGCTTTCCAACGGTTTTTGCTATATCTAAAAAGTACTCGTCCCAATCGGGACGATTTTGTTTACCCATATTTTTCACTTCCCAAATATCTTTTCGCCAAAATCACCGCAACGTAATCGTCCACGGGAACGGGGGGCGTTTGCATAGTGACGGGAATAAATCTTCTCCACCCATTAGGCGGATTTTCCTTAAAATACTCTCCCCTTGCCATTTCCGTTGTCTTATATTCGTCGATAATATCAATCGTTAAATCATTAAACGCGCTTTCAATGCGGCTTTTTGCAATTTTGCTCGTTGTGCCGTTCCCCAGCACAATCGTATCAAACTTAAAATTTTCTCTTTGCTCCGAGATTTCCTTTTCCAAATCCTGCGTGGCTATAACCTTTTGAAAAAGGACTTTACCATCAATAGTCAAAACGGCAAAACCGCATTTATCCCGCCCAGGGTCTAAAGAAGCAAGCGCACCTGTCAATTATCCATCTTCTCCCATCGAATGTTAAGTTCCAAAGGCCCGAGCGCGTCCGTAGAGTGTTTCGCGTAAGCGGAAAGCACAATATTACCTTTAAGCGAGCGCACGCCGTTGAGTATGGCATAATATTCCTCGCTGTCCATAACTCCGACAGAACCTTTTATCGGGTCTGCCAAAATACCGCGACGCACAGCTTCAACGTTTACTTGACGCAAAAAGTCCATAAGCATTTCTTCGTATATATTCGCTCTATTGCTTTTTATAGTATAAGCCCTTGCAATAATAAACTCGCCAGGCTGGTAAATAATACTGTTTGGATATACCTCCAAACTTGAGCGCACCGCCTCCCCTCTCAAGAGATTTCCCGCAGCAAGTATACGAACTACGGAATCGGTTTTGCTCTTTAGAATTTCGCCTACGGCGGCTTCGTATTCGGGCGGATATATCCAAATATCGCTATCGGTTATGTTCACACCGTATCTTGCCGAAATATTGCGACTTGCCAAATTTGCAATGGCGGCAAAATCCGTCTCTACTTCCGCTTTAGTCCGACCGCCGCTTATTACTCCACTTGCAAGCACTTCGTTTGCGCGAATGACGATATCGCCTTCTCGCATAGTTATAAGTCCCGCTTGAAGATTTTCCGCGCGCTGTTCTAAATCCGCATTGTTCTTTGTTAAATTTTCATTTTTCTCCGTAAGCGCGGTGTTTTCGTCAGCTATGACTTTATTTTGTGCCGCCAATTTCTCCGCTTCGGCTTTTAAACTATCGTTTACTTGTAAAAGTTTTTGGTTCCCCTCTTTAAGTTTTTCCGATTCACTTAAAAGCAGTTCCTGTTCTTTTTTTAATTCCGTCATCTCATCTTTAGAACGCGCTAATTGACTGTTGGTTTGTTCCTGTTCAAGTTCCGCCGACGCCAAAAGGTCAACGGTTTTGGCAAGCGCTTCACTTCTTTCTGCCATTTCTCGTTTTAATTCATCCATACCAAAAAGCGCCGTGCGAACATTCTCTGAAGTTGCAGCCAAAACTGCAAAAGTAAGCGTAGTAATAAAAGCTCCGGTAAAAATAGTAACAATAATGGATGTATGTCTTGGACGAAGTCCAAAAATGGAAAGTCGTTTCTTACCTATTTTAGTACCCAGGCGATCGCCTATAAAAGCAATAACCCCGCCCGTAACTATCAAAGATAAAATAAGTACTGCGCCATACAAGGCTGCACACTCCCTTTTGGTGTAAATATCGCTGTTTTATATTATCTCGACGCTCGCTTCATAAGGTAAATTCCCGCTATAATTCCTATAATATTTGGAATCCACACGGCAATCATCGGATCTATTGTACCCGCTCTCGCTATCGCGTTTGCAAGCGTCATAATCGAATAATAAATGAAAATTATAAGCACACTGAGAGCAAAACCTTTTGAAGAGCTTGTACGCGCAGGTTGAAGTCCCAGCGGAATACCGACAAGAGCAAAGATTAAACTTGCCATAGGCACAGTCACACGTTGATAAAGCTCAGCTTCAAGTTTATATGTTTCCACAAACTGAGTTTTCATTATGTCTATTTGCTCACGAAGTTCCTTCATGGTAAGTTCTTCGGGCTTTTTTTGTTCGCGCACAATTTGTGTGGGACTTGTGTCAACGGGAAGCACTTGAGTTTCAAAACGCATACGATGACTGTTTTCGCCGTCTTCCGCCACGTCATATATAACGCCGTCGTGAAGGGTCCAACCCTTACCGTCCCATGTGGCATATTCTGCGGTTTCAACCCTTTTAACCGCGCCGTTTTCGTAATCTTGCATAGTAACGGATTCCATCTTTTGACTTTCGCCGTCAAAATGCCGCGCGTATATCAGTCTCTGAATTTTCCCATCCGTTATGGATTTTAAAATTATATGATCCTGCGAGCGAGGCTGCGTATTATGCTGAATTTCATAGTAAAGCACATTGCTATACATACTGTTTGCCTGCGGCACAACATATTCGTTAAAAAGTATAGCGCATATACTTACGATTATACCAAGAATTATAGCCGGCGCGGCAAGGCGCGAAAAACCGATACCGCAGGACTTCATAGCGGTAATCTCGCTTGAACTAGACAGCCTGCCGAAAGTTAAGAGCACCGCAAGAAGCATTGACATTGGGAAAGTCCAAATAATAATTCCGGGCAACCCAAGTACAAAAATTTTAACTACAGAAGTAAAAGACGCGCCGTAATCGGTTATATATTGGGCAATACGAAAAAGCGTCCCAGAGCCGATAAACACGGCAGAAAAGGCGCATATACCAAATATAAACGTCATAGTAACTTCTCTAAATATATATCTGTCCAAAATCCGTATATGCATAGGCTTCTCCTACATATGAAATTTATCGCCCAAATAGAATTTACGAGCTATGGGGGATTCCGCTATAGTGGCGGAATCCCCCTCCAACAATATTTCGCCGTTATTTAATATATAAGCGCGATCTACTATGGAAAGAGTTTCCCGCACGTTATGGTCGGTAATTAAAATGCCCATACCACGCTGTCTTAAATATTCGATAATATTTTGAATATCCTCGACCGCAAGCGGATCTACCCCCGCAAAAGGCTCGTCCAAAAGTATAAACTGCGGCTCCAACGCCAAAAGTCTCGCAATTTCAACGCGTCTTCTTTCGCCGCCCGACAATTCGGTACCTTTTGCATTAATAACATGACCGATATGAAATTCTTCGACAAGCTGGTCAAGTTTTTGTTTCTGCGCTACCTCGGAAAGATTCGTAGTTTCCAAAATCGCCGTAATATTTTCACGAACCGTGAGTTTTCTGAATATGGAAGCCTCTTGCGGCAAATAAGCAATACCGAGCGCGGCTCTCCTGTTCATAGGAAAAGACGCTATATTTATGGAAGAAACGTAAACCTCTCCGCGTGTCGGTCGCTCTAACCCCACTATCATATAAAAAGTAGTGGTCTTTCCCGCGCCGTTTGGCCCTAAAAGCCCTACTATCTCGCCTTTTTCCACCGACAAGGAGACATTATTTACAACCGTTCTTTCCTTAAATTTTTTTACTAAATTTTTAGCTTCAAGCTCCATATAAACGCCTCCGCGGTTGATGTTTTACTGCGCTTTTACTTTTCCGTTGTTTGCAAGATAAATGGTAAGTACATTTCCTCTTACGAAGTGATTGTCTTGAATTGCCCAAGCGTTGCCTGTTAAAATCGCTTTGTTTATATTCTTGCCGAAGTAATCGACTCTGTCGCCACCCGCTTCCAAGTCGTTCGGTTGCGAAATTAGATGAGCATTGCCCGTGCCTACGTAGTGTTCTTCCTCCAAAGAGCCTTCCATCTTATCGGCTGTAAAAATTCCATCTTTGTTGGTTACTTTTCCGGGACCGGGAATTTTCACATAACTTTTCTGCTCGGGGAAATATTCCACGTAATCGCCCTCAAAAGTCTTGTCCTCTTCCCTACCCTTTACGTTTCCCGTAGCGTACATATGACCGGGACCGTCGCTTTTTAGTTTGTCGCAGGTAATTCGCATTTTATCGCGAACGCCTATTACGTTTCCTTCGACAAAACCTTCTTTCGTATTTACGTTGTAAGTGGCTTTAAGTCCTGTGAGTTTCGTTATGCCGCGCGTCATAAGCACGTTGCCTTCCGCTTTGGCAAGCCCTGTTTTCATATCGTATTCGACGGTATCTGCGTCTAAAGTCGCAGGCTCGTCGTTTGCGGCAAAAACATATGTCGCGCTTAACAATAAAACTGCGAATATTGCCGATAAAATTTTACTTCTTTTCATCTTTAACTCCCTTTTCCAAATGCGCTTTACCTGTAATTTTAAAATTCGTAAATCCGTTCTTGCTCTCCATTTTGTTGCCCGTGGCTCTTAAATCGTCTTTTTTCAACTTGACGTCGTCTTCCGCCACTAGCTTTTCTTCTTTGGCAAGCCAATACAACTTGCCGGAAGTAAGTTCCGCGCCGTCGGAATTTGTTACCTTTACGCCGTCGTATACGCCAAAATTCTTGCCGTTATGGTAATAGACTCCTTTGGGAGCCTTCATTTTCAAAGTTTTTCCGTCATCGGTATAAAACTCAACCTCTATCCCTTCCATATTAGCGTCCTGCGTAGCGACGTCAACAGACATTTTCTCCGCTTTTAAAACCCACTGCAATTTGCCGTTTTTTTCCGAGGATAAAGTATTGTTTTCATAAGACATTATCTGTTTTTCGTCTTTATGTTCTTCCTTTGGCGGCGGGTCCGGAACGGAAATTACAACCCAACCGACAAGGGCTAAAAAGGCAAAAATCATAAGCCCTATTAAAATTTTTTGCCCCTTAGTCATTCTTCTTTTTGCTCCTTCACGGTATGATGCCTCTTTTTCTGCATATCAGGCGCTGTATTCCAACGCTTCTGAAACCATATCCACTGCGCCGGATTTTCACGCACGACTTTATCTATCTCGTTTGTAAGTTTTAAAGTAAAATCAAATAAATCTTTATCCGCGTCGCCTTTATCCTCAAAATGCAACACATCCCCTATTTTGATAACATGACTGCCGTCCTTTTGGCGTAGTATAAACATCGTGACAACGGGGGATTTGAATTTTTTCGCAAAAACCGCCGCTCCCATAGGTGTCGATGCCGTGCGTCCCAAAAACTCGATAAACGCGCCGCCGGGGCCTGCGTCTTGATCCATTAAAAATCCCAAAATTTTTCCGCCCTTTAGGGCGCGACCCGCCGCCAAAAGTTCGCTCGTTCCTCTTGAAAACACCTCTACGCCTACCATCTTTCTTAAATCGTCAAGGGCACGGGTATAATCTAAATTCGGCTGAGGTTTGGCTATAGCCGTGGTAGGCACGCCCATAATCGCCATAGACGCGCTCATCCACTCCCAAGTGCCAATATGACCCGTCGCAACGACCAGTCCCTTTCCTTCTGCGATAGCTTTTTGCACGTTTTCAAAATTCTCTATTTTTATATATTCCGAAAGATTTTCGCGGTTAAGTTTCGGCATATATAAAATTTCAAGCATATTTTTCGCTAAATTTATAAAAGAAGCGCGTATAATTTTTTTCGCTTCCTCGTCGTTTAGTTTCAGCGAGAGTTTTATCTGTTCTATGGCGCGGTTCCTTTGCTTTTTTACCAAAATATAATAAAGCCTGCCAAGCAAATTTCCAATCGCCATAACGATGAAGTAAGGCGTATGCTGAACGCAAAAACTCATAAACATAAGCGTCTTATAAAGCATACCCCTCGCTCCCTTCTATTGCGAAATATTTTTCACGTCTTGATTTTCTTTCGCCAAATATCCGTCAAGAATATTATCCCACTCGCCTTTAGCTTTTAATATGTACTCTATAACGTCGCGAACGCCGCCGAATCCGCCGTTAAATTTCGCGACATAGTGAACTCTTTCCTTAACCTCCGGCATAGCATCCGCCACCGCCGCCGCAAATCCAACCTGCGTAAGTATCGGCAAATCTATCAAATCATCGCCCACATAGCAAATTTCTTCATCCTCAAGCGAGAATTTTTCTTTCAATTCTCTATAAGCGTCGCGTTTATCCATAACGCCCTGCCAAATCGCGTCAAATTTAAGTTCTTTGGCCCTGTAGTCAACGGGCGGAGAAGTCCTCCCGGTAATAATAGCAAGTTTTAAACCGGATTTTCTGGCCAAACTTATTCCAAGCCCGTCGCGACAATTAAAATGCTTGAAAAGTTCGCCATTTTCGCTCTCGTAAATACCGCCGTCGGTCAACACTCCGTCAACATCCAAGACAACCGCCTTTACTTTTTTAGCTCTCTCCAAATTATCCATTATACAACACCTTGTCTAAGTAAATCAGTCAAATGCACTATGCCGATAGGCTCGTTGTTTCTGTCAATAACGGGAAGCACCGTAACGGGACGAGGCTTGTGTTTCTCCATAATGGACAACGCCTCCGCCGCAAGCCTGCCTGGGGTAATGACAAGCGGAGTTTCAAACATAATGTTTTCAACCGGCTCGTCAAGAAAATTATTATCCTTATGCAACGCTCGCCGTATTATGCCGTCCGTAATAAGCCCAATGAATTTTCCCTTTTCGTCCACAACGGACGCCGCGCCAAGTCCTTTGTCGGTCATTACAAAGAGCGCATCTTTCGCGGACGCGCCCTTTTCCACGATAGGATTGTCTTCGCCCGTGTGCATAACGTTATCGACCTTTAAGAGCAATTTGCGACCTAATGCGCCGCCGGGATGGAAGAGCGCAAAATCTTCCGAAGTAAAGTTTCTAGCCTCCATAAGCGCAACCGCCAGCGCGTCGCCCATAGCGAGCGTCGCCGTTGTGCTTGAAGTGGGAGCTAATCCCAAGGGACACGCTTCTTTTTCCACGCCTATGTCTATAAAATAATCAGAATGACTTACAAGAGTTGAATCCTTTCGCCCGGAAAGCGCGATAATCTTTGCGCCGATGCGAGTTATAATGGGCAAAATATTCACAACTTCGGCGGATTCGCCGCTGTTTGAAATGGCGATAACAATATCTTTTTCCGTAACCATTCCCAAATCGCCGTGGAAAGCCTCCGCGGGGTGCATAAAGAAAGAAGGCGTACCCGTGCTTGCAAAAGTAGCGGCTATCTTTCGCCCTATATGCCCGGATTTTCCCATACCCGTAACTATAACACGTCCGCGACAATCCAAAATAGCCTTGCAAACTTTGATAAAATCATCATCAATACGAGGAATTAAATGCGAAATCGCCGTCATCTCAATTTGCAATGACTCCACTGCGGCTCTTTTTATTTCAGCGTTTAACATTTTAACCCCTCCAACAAGAAATTGCCGTTAAATCTTATTCAATCCGCATACTTATAATGAGAATTATACTCTATTTTTCTGCTTGGCAACAAATCTTTATGTTTTGTGTTAATAAATTGAGATATTGCCGTCCACGTCACGTCAAAATTATCCAAAAATACTGTGTGCCACGCTTTAGGCACTACGCAAATGCGTGAATTGGGAATGAATTTATGCGCTTCAATCACTGTAGTTATCGGCGCGTGGTCATCTTCATCGCCGACTATCAAGAGAACGGGACATTTTATGTTAGACAACAAGTCTTTACCGACTTCCGCATTGCTCCAAAATTTCATATAATCGGTACAAAACTCTTGCCATCGTTCAGGTTCGGGCATAATCGACTTTTGTTGAGCTACAAAATCAGAATCTATTTTTTCCAAATCGGATATTAACAAATCCCCCGAAAAAAATCCTTTGGCTAATGTACCTGCGCCGATGGCAACAATACGGTCAACAACTTCCGGATACATATCGGCGACTTTATAAGCCGAATACGCGCCATCGCTAAATCCGATAATCATAGCAGGCTCTTTTGTAACCTGCTTTATAACCGTAATCATATCTTTTGCTTTTTGTTCAAATGTCAGCGGATTATGACCAATCTCCGAGCGTCCGTGGCCTCGTGTTGAAACCACAATTACTTTATAATCGTTACGAAGTTTATCTATAATATTTCCCAATTCATACGGAACACCAACGCCGCCGCCGTGAAAAATAAAAACTGGTTTTCCTTCGCCGTATATTTCATAATAAATTTTCGCGTCCTCGGTTTGAGCGTAGTTTCCGACAGAAGTATTATTGCCATAAGGCGTATCGCTGCCTTTGACATCTTCCTTTTGCATAAAATAACGAATTTTATTTAGATTGGCGCACTCGCCGCTTATGGAAAAAACAATAAAACTTCCGCAAAAAATACTTAATCCCAAGATAAGCGTGAATATTTTTCGCATAATTACATAATCCTTCTCTAAGAATTACTACAATATCGCCACCAGATTTTTATTTCTTATATCTCACTATCTCGTGAATTTTAATAGCGTCAGTCAATAATTCTTCCAACTTATCAAGATAAATCATATTCGGCCCGTCGGACAACGCTTCTTCGGGGTTGTCGTGAACTTCTAAGAAAAGTCCGTCGATACCGACGCCCACCGCCGCGCGAACTAGATGCTCGACATATTCGCGATTGCCGGAGGAACGAGTACCCGCGCCACCCGGAAGTTGTACGCTGTGCGTGCCGTCAAAAATCACGGGATAGCCGAAAGAGCGCATTATGGGAAAAGTCCTCATATCAACCACAAGATTATTGTAACCGAAGGACGCGCCGCGCTCGGTTAAAAGTATGCCTTCGCTCCCGCACTCGTGAAGTTTGTCTACAACATTCCGCATATCGCCCGGCGCCAAGAATTGACCTTTTTTTACGTTCACCACTCTGCCCGTTTTTGCCGCAGCGTACAGCAAATCCGTCTGACGGCACAAAAAAGCCGGGATTTGTATAACGTCCGCAACTTCCGCAACGGGCTCGGCTTGATATGTTTCGTGTATATCGGTGATAACCGGCACTTTCAATTCTTTTTTTATCTTTTTTAGCATCTTCATTCCGTCTTTTAACCCGGGACCGCGGTAACTGTGAAAAGAAGAACGGTTTGCCTTGTCAAACGATGCTTTAAAAACATAAGGAATATTAAGGCGATCGGCTATTTCTCTTATCGTTCTGCCTATAAATAGACATCTTTCAATACTTTCAAGAGCGCAAGGCCCCGCAAAAAGCATAAGCGGCTCTCCTCCGCCTATGTAATAATCCCCGATTTTTACCTTATTCATAGCTGTTTCGCCTCCATTTTCTCATATATTTCATTGACCCTCTTTAAATCTTCTTCCGTATCCACCCCGACAAATTCCTTATCCGTCTCAATAACCCTTATCTTATAACCGTTTTCTAATGCTCTTAGTTGCTCCAAAGACTCCGTTTCTTCAAGGGGAGTACTCTGCATTGTTGCATATTTTAGGAGGAAGTCCCGCCTGTACGCATAAATCCCTATATGTTTATAAACTTTGGAAATTCCGGATTTTCTCGGATACGGAATAAGCGAACGAGAAAAATAAAGAGCGTATCCATCCTTATCCGTGATTACTTTTACGTTATTCGGATTTTTTTGCTCCTCTTCGTCTTTAATTTCCGTTTTAACCGTCGCCATTTGAAGATTTGCGTCGGTATCAAAAAGTTTCGCCAAATTATCGATTAAATCGGGGTCTATAAGCGGCTCGTCACCCTGCACATTTACTATAACGTCTATATCTTGATATTTTTCCGCAACCTCTGCCAGTCTGTCCGTGCCGGTTTTATGATCTTTTCGCGTCATAACAGCCGCGCCGCCTGCTTTTTCAACTGCATCTTTTATGCGCTCATCGTCGGTTGCGACTATCGCGCTTGCGATATGCTCCGCCATCTTTGCGCGATTATATACGCGGACTATCATAGGAATTCCCGCGATTTGCCTAAGGGGCTTGCCCGGAAGTCTTGTAGATTCGTAACGCGCAGGTATGACGCAAAGCACTTTCATTAGTCTTACCCCTTTCGAATTGTTTCTGCAATCTTTTTCGAGAGCATATCGCGAAATTCGCTTGCGCCCTCTTTAAACGTAACTTCTACGGAAATGACGTACACGGGGATTTCCGTATGACCGTTTAATACTTCAAGCGGGAATTTCACCGCGTCTTTTTCGGTTATGACAATGGCTTCCGCGTCCTCGCTGTCAGCTTGACGGAATACCCCTTCCATTTCCTTTACGGTGTATTCGTGATGATCCGGGTACCTTAAACTCTCCAAAATTATCGCGCCCAAATCCGAAAGCGTTTGCTCAAAAGACGCGGGATTTCCGATAGCCGAAACGGCCATTATGCGTTTTCCCTTTATCTCCGACACCGCAAGCCCTGTTTCGCCTATATGGTCGTGCCATTCATCCATAGGGATAAATGTTCGCGGCTGATGTATGCTTTCAACTATCAGCGCATTTTCGTTGTATTTATGCACGGTGTTTCTGATGTACTCGATAGAGCCTTCCGCCGCCTGATCCACTTTCGTCATAAGGCAAACATCGGCGCGATTTACATGAGAAATGGGTTCCCTTAACGTACCGCGCGGCAAAATATGCTCGTTTCCGAAAACATTCACCGCGTCAACCAAAAGTATGTCGAGATCGCGTTTTAACTGCCAATGTTGATAGCCGTCGTCAAGTATAGCAACTTCCGCGCCAAAATGCTCTATGGCGTAACGCCCGGTTAAAGCGCGTTCCGCGCCGATTAAAACGGGAACGTTTTGCAAATGTTTTGCAAGCATAAAAGCCTCGTCGCCTGCTTCTTTTGCGTCCATATGAAGTTTTTCTCCATCGGACACAACGCCCACGTCGCCGTGCCATTTTGCGCGATAACCTCGGTTTAATATCACAACGCGATAACCCATATCGCGAATTTCCCGCGCCAAACACTGCGCCGTCGGAGTTTTGCCGGTGCCGCCCACGGTAACGTTGCCAAGGCTTATGACAAAACAGGGAAGTTTTTCTTTGTGGAAAAGTCCGATTTTATAAAACCCAAGTTTCAAATTGACAAGCATACTGTAAAGCGCTGAGAAACAATACAAGAAAGACACTATAACATTTGAGCCGAAGCCTTCCACATTCTTGCTGTGCACAAGATTTATGAAATATGTTTGTAAATTCTCCACTTTTTCTGTGGATTTGATATGCAAAAGCCTCTCTTTTGCCTCGTAAGAATCGAGAGTTTCCTTTAAGAGCATCGCCGATTTTCGAGCGGCGCCTTTGTTTTCGTTTACAATCGCAAGCGTTTCTTTTTCCAAACGCGCGCGCTCTTTTTCATCGTCAAAAAGCCGCAGAACTTCTCTATTTAGCTCTTCGGCGTTATCTACCGTAACGCAAGCGTCGCGCTTTGTAAAAAGCGCGTGCGTGTCCTTGAAGTTTTCCATATTGGAGCCCACAATAATGGCTTTGCCGTGGGCAGCGGGTTCCAATATATTGTGACCGCCGTGGACAACTAAACTCTTGCCGACATAGATAACATCGCCGATGCTGTATATCTTACCAAGTTCACCAATAGTATCAAGTATTACTACATCGTGACCGACGGATTTTGTCTTCTGCAATTTAGTGCGAGTTGCAACAGAAAAGCCCGCGCTTTTAACTATATGCGTAACTTCCATAGTACGCAAAAGTTCCCTTGGCGCGATTACAAGTTTGGCGTTGTCGTGTTTTTCCTGCAATTTTCTGAAAGCGTTTAATATTAAGTCCTCCTCGCCCCTATGAGTACTGCCAGCAAGGAAAATTTTATCATCTTTGGAAAATCCCAATTCGCCCAATATAGCTTCTTTTTCTTCTTCCGAAACGTCCGTATAAGTCTGATCAAATTTCGTATTTCCCGTAATAGTTACAAGTTCCGGCGGCGCGCCGAGTTGACGTATATAATCTGCGTCTATGGGGGACTGCATCGCAAATTTTGTAATGGTCGTAATCATATCGTCCCACATACTGTGAAGATGGCGATAGCGTTTCACGCTTTTGTCGCTGATGCGTCCGTTTACCATCATCACGGGTATGCGAAGTTTTTTAGCCGTCTTTAAAAAATTAGGCCAAAGTTCCGTTTCCACCGGCAAGAAAACCCTTGGGTGAATCCTTCTTAAAACCCTTCCCGCAAGCCAAGGAAAATCAAGCGGGTAATAAATAATGCTGTCCGCGTCTTTTATAATGCGGTTAGCCATTTCATAGCCGCTAGCCGTCACCACGGAAACCAATATCGGACTTTTGGGAAATTCTCGTCTGAACTCTTTTATCAAAGGGCTTGTCGCCACAACTTCGCCAACAGAGGCGGCGTGTACCCATATACAATTATTCTTCTCAATGGAATCAAGCGCGTGTTCGGGAAAAATCCCAAACATACTCTGACGTATGCGCTCCATAAATCCGCGCTCGCGGGTGGCGCGTATCAAAAACATAAAAAGCACGGGGAGAAATAATACAATCGCGGTAATATCATATAAAATTTGCAATTATACCTCTCCCTTCGTTTTAATTCTTTAGGAATCTCTGAAAACCGTTCTTTTCTTTCTTTTTCTTATAAGAAAAAGAAAGAAAAGAACCAAAAGAAAGAAAAAGAATTTTAATATAAAAATACAAAAGTATAATGTTTAAATCCAAATTTTAACCTAATAAAGTTTTTTCTTTTCTCTTTTTCTTTGTTACTTTCTTTTTCTCTTTTCTTTTTTTCAAAAAAGAAAAGAGAAAAAGAAAGTAAGGTTTTTAGAGATGCCTTTTAATGATTTGCAAATTGAATTTGATACAAACTGTAATACAGGCCGCCCAATTTCAAAAGCTCGTCGTGTGTACCGTGTTCGGTGATTTCGCCGTTGTCTATGACATAGATGTGGTCTGCGTGGAAAATCGTTGACAGCCTGTGCGCTATAACGAAAGATGTGCGACCCACCATCAGCTTATCGAGAGCCGCTTGCACGATTTTTTCGCTTTCCGTATCAAGCGCGCTCGTCGCTTCGTCTAATATCAAAATTCTTGGATTTTTAAGTATGGCGCGGGCTATTGCAATTCGTTGACGCTGACCGCCGGACAAATTAAGCCCGCGTTCTCCTATCAAAGTATCGTAGCCGTCTTGCAGTTCTTTTATAAATACATCAGCATTAGCCGCTTTTGCCGCCGCCTCAACTTCTTCGTCCGTCGCGTCAAGCCTGCCGTAGCGTATGTTTTCGCGAACGTTTGAACTAAAGAGCAGAGTTTCCTGTGGCACTATGCCTATTTGTTCGCGCAGGGACTCAAGGGTAACGTCCCTTATATCGTGACCGTCGATTAAAATTTCGCCGGAATCCACATCGTAAAATCTCGGAATTAAATTCGCAACGGTGGATTTTCCAGCTCCGGAAGGCCCTACAAAGGCTACCATCTCGCCGGGCTTTACCTCTAAAGAAAGATGCTTTAACGCGGGCGGCTTGTCTTTTGCGTAAGAAAACACGACATCTTTTATCGTAACCGCGCCTTTGACTTCCGGTAAATCTTTCGCGCCCTCTTTGTTTTTAACGGTCTCTTCCAAGTCTATGACGTCAAAAACTCTGTCGACAGCTGCCATAGCCTTTTGTATGTTGCCGTAAACTCTTGAAAGACGCTTTACAGGGTTGGCAAGGTTTACCGCGTAAGTCAAAAACGCAATCAGCGCGCCTGCGGTTATCTCGCCGTTTACGACCTCATATCCACCAAACCACACTATAAACGTGACGGCGATTGCCGCGAGAAGCTCCACAGTAGGCGTCAGCATACTCGTAAGCTGGATATTTTTCATAGCCGCTTGGAAGTTTAAATCATTTTCCTTGCAAAAACGCTTTATTTCATAATCTTCACGAACAAAGGATTTCACCACTCGTATGGAAGATATGCTCTCCTGCAAAAGGGAAGTAATATCCGCCAACCGCTCTTGAATCACCTTTGCCGTAATTTTTATCTTACGACCGAAAATCTTCATTGCTTGCCCGACCAACGGAATAACCGTCAAAGTCAAAAGCGAAAGTTTCCAGTCGAGATATACCATCATTATGAGAGAGCCGACCAAAATCGCGCTCTCTGTCACGGCTTCTATCAAATTATCCACAAGCGCGTTTTGCATAGCGTTTACGTCGTTTGTGAGATAACTCATAGTTTCGCCGGTCTGATGTTTGTCAAAATACGCGATAGGGAGCCTTTGGAATTTTCTAAACAATACTTCGCGAATATCTATAACAACGCGTTGACCGATATAAGACACCAAATAACTCTGCCCATAGTAGAAAATCCCGCGAAAAACAAAGACTACAACAATACTTACGGCAATAAAATTAAGCATCACCATATTCTTTGCGGCGAGCACATCGTCCACCATATCTTTTATAATCCAAGGAAGATATAAATTCGCAGAAGCCGCAAGCACTATGAACAGGACCGCCAAGAACAGCCGTTTTAAATACGGGCGAATATACATCAAAAGCCGTTTATAATTACGCATCTTCGCCCCTCCAATTTATTTTTTGCAAACTTCCAAAATTTTTTCGGCGATTCTTTTTGTCGCTCCTTCTTCTCCCAATATATCTCTTATTTTCGCTAAATCTTTTGCCACATCTTCTCTTTCGTTCTCGCCTACATAAAGTTTTTTTGCCTCTTCAAAAATTTTTTTCGGTGACACCTCGTCTTGCAAGAGTTCGGTGAGAGCCTTTTTCTGCAACACCAAGTTCGGCAAACTGAAATAATCTATATGCACAAAGAGTTTCGCTATAAAAAAGTTAAACCCGCTCATCTTATAAAGCACAACCGACGGCAAGCCCAAAAGAGCCGCCTCCATTACCACCGTGCCGCTTGTCGCTATCGCAAATTCGGCTATTTGAAACAAGTCGTAACGATTTTCCTTTGTAAGCGTAGCCTCTGCGCCGGATACTGATATATATTCTTTTAGTAAACTTTCATCTATACCCTCCGCTATGGGCAAATAAAATTTTGTCCTCGGCTGATGCTTTTTTAAAAGCACCGCCGCCCCAAGCATAGCGGGAAAAATCCGTCTAATCTCTTGTTCGCGGCTCCCCGGCAATAATAAAACTATTCTGTCGCTGTCCTTCGCTCCGAAACGCTGCCTTGCGTCATCTTTCGTCATCGTGGGTTTTACCGCGTCTACCAATGGATTTCCCAAAAATGAAATCTTAGCTCCCGCCTCTAAATAAGGCGGTAATTCGTGCGGAAAAATAGCGACAAATTCATCCGCAATTTTAGCGCAATCCATCGCTCGTCCTTTCCTCCAAGCCCAAGCGGATGGAGGAATATACGAAAAAACCTTTATTCCAAGTTCTTTCGCCCTTTTTGCAAGACGCCAATTAAAATCGGGATAATCAATTAAGACCAATAAATCAGGTTTTTCCTCTTTCATCTTCTCGGTTAAATAATCAAGAAGTTTTAAAATGCGACGAAGGTTTAAAATGACCTCTAAAACCCCCATAACATTGTAACTCTTATAATTCGCCCAAAGAGAAACCCCCGCCTTTTCCATATTGTCGCCGCCAAAACCGACAAGCGCAATATCTTCGTCAAGCGTCTTTAATTCCCTCGCGATAGCCGCGCCGTGAAGGTCGCCGCTCGTTTCCCCTGCGGAAAGCATTATCTTCATAGCGACCCTCCTTTATTTTTTAAAACCGTTCTTTTCTTTTTCTCTTTTTTTGAAAAAAAAGAGAAAAAGAAAAGAACCAAAAGAAAAAGAGAAAAAAACTTTAATATAAAAAACAAAAAATGCAAAGACCAAATTTAAATTTTAAGTTTGATAAAGTTTTCTTTCTCTCTTTTCTTTTTTGTTACTTTTTTCTTTTCTCTCTTTCTTTTGAAAAAGAAAGAGAGAAAAGAAAAAAGTAAGGTTTTTATGACACATTACAGTAGAAAAGGCGCGGGGATTCCGCGCCTAATTACACGGCTGTTATGGTTATTCCGTTAGCTTCTGCTAAATGCGCCACTTTTTCCTTTTCCACCAAAAGGGTTTCCCCCGCTTCGATAGCGAGCACTTTCGCTTTTGCTTTTATCATGCTTTCTATGGTTTTAAGCCCTACGGTCGGCACGTCGAAACGATTGTCCTGCTTGGGTTTTGCTACTTTTACCACGACCGCGTCGCCCTTTGCGAGTTCGCCGCCGCGAAGGATACATTCGTCCGTGCCTTCTATGGCTTCAAGCGCCATAACAGCAAGATTTTTTACAACTACCGTTTGACCTATGTCTAGTCTGCCTAGTTCTTTTGCAACCTTAAATCCAAACTCTATATCGGCTTTTTCGCTTTCAGTAGGCTCGCTTTTTGTAATGCTTCCTTTTGGAGGCATTAGTTTTTTTATGAGTTCCGTCTGATCCATTGCCTTCATACCCGCGTTTTGAAGCTCGTTTATAAAAGCCAACATAACGGTATCGTCGTTTCTGTTCGGAAGCGTCATTATAAGACGAGTCATAGCCGCGTCAGGCTGAACCTTGTTGTTAAATAAAAGTTCCTTTGTAACCTTCCCAAGCATTGTTACGGACACAACATCATTTTCTTTAAGATGACGAATAAGCGCATCCAATTGACCAATACTTATTTTTTTATAATTTGTCGCAACATCTTTCAACGTTTCGTCAGTTTCATCTAAAAGAGCAACGGCGTATACTTCGTATCCAAGTTCTATCGCGGCATTTGCAAACATTGCAGGAAGTTTCCCCGCGCCTGCCAAAAGTCCGATACGCTCCATTTTATACACCTCTTTCAATCTCCGCTACGTCTTTCACGACAAATTCCCCTGTCTGCATTTCTTAAAAAGCGAAGGAAATGTTCCACTTCTTCAGACGAATCAACTTCTTGCTCTATTACCGCAATCGCCTCCGGGAGCGACAACCCCGAACGATACAATATTTTATACGCTTTTTTTATGGAACGACGAGTTTCAAGAGGTATTCCTGCTCTTGATATACCTACGCTGTTTAATCCCACAACCTTCGCCGGATGTCCGTCCACTATCGTATAAGGCACAACATCCTGCACAAGCTTTGCCATACCGCCTACCATAGCGTTGCGACCGATTTTTACAAACTGATGTACGCCCGCCATACCGCCGATAACTGCGCGATCTTCCACGATAGCATGACCCGCCAAACTTGACAAATTACTCATAATAACATGGTTGCCGACGATACAATTATGCGCCACATGCGTAAGCGCCATCAAAAGGCAATCATTTCCGATCCTTGTTTCTAAATCCTCTCCGGTAGCTCTATGTATTGTCGCGCCTTCGCGGATAACGGTGCGATCGCCAATCGCGGTATAACTCTTTTCTCCCTTAAACTTTAAATCTTGAGGCACCTCGCCTACGCTTGCTCCTTGAAATATTTTGCAATCTCTGCCGATACGTGTCCAACCCGATATTACAACATGAGGTCCTATCCAAGTCCCTTCGCCTATCTGCACATCTTCGCCGATAACGGAATACGGCCCGATCTCTGCGCCGGGGCTTATAACCGCGTTTGGATGTACTATAGCCGTCTCGTGAATGTACGGCCTGTCATTTTTAACTACGCTTAACATTTTTCTAGCCCCTTTTCACATTTCATCGTACGCTTTTAAAGCAAATTTGAAATCAGCGGAAGCAACCAACACATCGTCAACATAAGCGTCGGCATGAAGCGTCCCGAAGGGGCCCCTCGTCTTAACGATTTCAGCCTTTGTTACCACTTGATCGCCTGGCACAACGGGACGTTTGAATTTAACATTATCCATACCGCCAAAGAGCGCAAGTTTTCCCCTATTTTCTTCAGGGTAAAGCATAGCGACCCCACCCACCTGCGCCATCGCTTCCAAAAGAAGCACACCGGGCATTATGGGTTTATCGGGAAAATGACCTCTGAAATGCGACTCCATCATAGTTACGTTTTTTATTCCCACTGCAGACTTAAAAGGCTCTATCTCGATAATTCTATCAACTAAGAGCATAGGAGGGCGGTGGGGCAAAATCTTTTGAATTTCATTTACATCTAAAATCATAAATCTTCCCTCTTTCAAAATATTTCTTTACTCATTACAAGCAATTTCCTTCTATAATTTTAGCAAGCCTTGTATTTAAGGCGTGACCTGATGCCACAGCTATTATGTGTCCGCATATGTTTCCGGCAAGTTTTAAATCCCCTATTATATCCAATATTTTATGTCGAACCAATTCGTCTTCATATCTGAGCTTATTAAGCCAACCTTTGTCACTATATACTATTACATTTTCCAAATTACCGCCAAGACCAAGCCCCATCTGCTTTAGCGTTTCAACTTCTTTTTCATACGCTATTGTTCTTGCGGGAGCTATTTCCTTATCATAAATATCTCCGGTTAACTCAAAATCTTTAAATTGTACACCTATCAACGGATGTGGATTTACAGAAGTAAAGCTTACACGAAACCCGTCGTAAGGAAGCGCGACTATAAACTTTCCGACATCTTCCACTCTATAAATTTTGTCTATCGCTACCGTTTTTTTCATCGCGTCTTGCTCAACGATCCCTGCTTTTTTTATAAGCTCCGAATATACCTTCGCGCTGCCGTCCGCTACCGGCGGCTCTTCAGAATTTAAAAGTATTTCGCAATTGTCTACATTAGCTCCGGAAAGCGCGCTCATTATATGCTCTATTGTAAAAACCTTTATACCGTTTTCTTCAATAGTCGTAGCTCTTGCCGTTGCCGTCACATTTTTTGCGCTTGCGTGTACAACAGGCGCGCCATCCATATCAGTTCTTCTGAATACTATACCGCTATTAACTTTAGCGGGTTTTAAAGTAATAGAAACAGTCTTCCCGCTGTGAAGCCCTATACCCTCGTAATGCGTTTCCTCTTTTAAAGTAAGCTGCATCATAGCACGCCTCACCTCGCATTTTTCGTTTTAATCACAAAAATTCCCTACACAAAAATGTATTCTACACTATTTTCATTTTTCCTGCAAGAAAAAAGTAAATTATGTATGTTCTTCCGCGCAATATACCTATTTATAAAATATTTCATCCTCGGTAAACAGTATTTTTAAATTTTTTATAAACCTTTATTCGCTCTTGTTGTATCCAGTTTTTTATCTCTATGCCGTTTAAATTCTGCGGCGCGTCTTTTCCGCTTATTTTTTTCATTTCGGCAATAAGTTCCTTTCCATATTTTAAAAAAGGCAATACTTTTCCGCTGTCCGCTTCTATTATGTGGGAAAATTCTTCTACAGAAAGGAAAGATTTTTCTATGCTCATTAAAAGCGTTACAATTTTACCTATTTTTGTTATTCTTGGAGTTCTCATATGCTCTTTTATCACAAAAGCTGCGGCATTTTTCCATTTATGCGGAAGCGTCATTTTCGCGTCCCATTCAATTAAAGCATCAAGACCGATTTTTTCGTGTCCATAGTGATGAGGGAGCATTTCTATCGGCGTTTTTCCCTTGCCTAAATCGTGAACGAGAGCGGAAAATCTGGCTAAAATCGAATCGGTTTTTGCGGAAACTTTATCAAGAACGATAAGACTGTGAATAAAAGCGTCCCCTTCGGGATGAAATTCTTTTGGTTGCGTCTTTCCTATTAAATCAAAAATTTCTTTAAAAGTAACGTCCAATAAATCGGTCTTTTCCATAATTTCAAAAAAAATCGACGGTTTTTTACCCTTTAACGCTTTTTCCATCTCCGCAAAAAATCTTTCGGTCGGCTCGTTCTTTAATTCTTCTCTACATTTTTTCATCATAGAAAGCGTATTTTCTTCTATCGTAAAATTATGTTCAGCAGCCTGTCTTGCCGCTCTTAACGACCTTACGGGGTCTTCAAAAAAATGTTTTGAAGTCGCTCTTATTACGCCGTTTTTTATGTCTTGTACACCATTATACGGGTCTATGATATTTCCAAACGGCAATTCTTTTGCGATGCTGTTCATTGTGGTATCGCGCCTGTATAAATCTTCTTCGATAGTTACTTTAGGCGAAAAAAAAGAATCAAATCCGCGATAGCCGCTGCCTGTCTTTTTTTCACACCTTGCGAGAGCTACCTCTACCGAACCGCCGTCCATATAAATTCTAAAAACCGGAAATCTCCCTCCGGTTTTTTTTGCATTTGAAAAAAGCGAGGAAAGTTTTTCCTCGCTTAAACCGGTAACAACATAATCCTTATCGTGTGGAATTTTTCCCAAAAATTCATCTCTAACACAACCGCCGACTAAAAAAACTCTGCCGCCGTTTTGCCTTATAAGGTTAATGAAATCTTTTTCCGAAAACATAAATTTTACCCTATCTTAACTGTAAACATACGCGCCTCTGGTATCTAAACTCAATACGTGAGCCGCGGCTTTTACGCCGTTTTTCTCAAAAGCGTCAACCATAGCGTCTGCCACGGATTCAGCTATATGGTCGCGCTCTAATGTATACGCCATAAGCGTAGGCCCTGCGCCGCTTAAAGTTGCCCCTAAAGCTCCGTTTTTTTTCGCCGCGTAAAAAACATCCTGCATTCCTGGTACTAAAGACATTCTGTACGGCTCGTGAATCGCATCGTAGAGGGAATTTCTAAAATAAAACGGGTTTCCCGACATAAGCGCGGCTATAAGCATAGAAGCGCGGCTTATGTTAAATATTGCGTCTTCTCTTGTCACCTTATCCGGCAAAACCTCTCTTGCAACGCGAGTCGGAAGAGTAAAATCCGGAATTGCCGCTACGAATTTTAAGCGGAGTTTGGGAAGAAACGCAAAAGTTTGAACTCTGCCGCGATAGACAACGCTAGAGGTAAAACCTCCGAAAATAGCCGGCGCAACATTATCCGGGTGTCCTTCTATTCTGTTGGCAAATTGCAAAATATCACGCCTGCTAAACTCGTTTCCGATAAGAGCGTTAGCCGCCTCTAACCCGGCGATAATAGCCGTTGCGCTGCTACCAAGCCCGCGCGAGAGCGGCACGTTGTTGTGCATTGTAATAACGCCGCCTTTATAAATTGCGCCGTAACGAGTTCTGTCCAAAAGATAACGAGCGGAACGCCATACAATATTGTACTCGTCTTGCGGGATATTTTGTGCGCCGTCACCCGTTATCGTGAAATTCAGTCCCTCTTTTTCGGTAAGAGCAAGAGAAAACTCGTTATACATCGTGCAGGCAAAGCCCAGACAGTCAAACCCCGGACCACAGTTGGCGGAAGTAGCGGGAACTTTTACGCGAACCGTTTTGGTATCAGCCATTTAAATTCTCCTCATTTTCCACTCGAATAATATTTTTCAGCACATTTATGACGGGAAGATTTTTTAAAGCTTCCGCCGCGCATAAAATTTTTCTATGTTCCACCAAATGCGTAATAACTACGATTTCCGCATGATTTTTTATCTCTCTTGTGGTTTGCATTACCGATTTTAAATTTACGCCGCTCTCTCCAAATGTCGTGGCGATAGTTCCCAAAACGCCCGGTTCGTCGTCAACCAATAAACGAACGTAATATGAAGATTTCGTATCCTCAACGGGGCAAAGGGGTTTATTGTCGTAACAAGTGCAATAATTCTTTCCCAAACTTCCGCGCAAAATGTTTCGCGCCGTGGTTATAACATCTGCAACTACGGCAGATGCGGTGGGTAGACTTCCTGCGCCGGGGCCGTAGAACATAGCCTCTCCTATTGCGTTTCCTCGCACAAATATGGCGTTATACACGCCGTTTACGGAAGCAAGCGGATGACTCGTCGGAAGAAGCGCGGGATTAACTCTTACATCAATTCTGCCGTTTATATTTTTCCCAACGGCTATAAGTTTTATCACATATCCAAGTTCTCGCGCGTATCCTATATCCGTCGGACTTATCTTTGTTATGCCCTCGACGGAAACATCGTCAAAACCTATCCTTGTGTTAAAAGCAAGCGATGCTAAAATGGCGGCCTTTCTTGCAGCGTCCAGTCCATCTACGTCTGCCGCCGGATTTGCCTCCGCGTATCCTTTTTTTTGCGCCTCTTTAAGCACAGCGTTATAATCCGCGCCGTCTTCTGTCATCTTTGTCAGCATATAATTTGTCGTGCCGTTTACTATGCCCATAACTTCTGTTATAACATTTGCTGTCAAACATTCTTTTAAAGGCATAATAATCGGTATGCCTCCGCCAACGCTCGCTTCAAAGTGAATATCGACATTATTTTCGCTTGCCGCGCAGAAGATTTCTTTTCCGCTTGTGGACATCACGTCTTTATTTGCAGTGACAACGGATTTCCCTGCGTTTAATGCGCGAACGATATAATCCTTAGCGGGTTTAATGCCGCCAATAACTTCAATGATTATGGAAATATCGCTATCGTTTATAATATCATCAAAATTATCCGTAAGTAGCGCAGTGTCAACGTTTGCTCGAGTCTTTCTTTTATCTCGTACTAAAATTTTCTTTAGCTTAATCGGCGCGCCGACTCTTTTTGAAATATCCTCCGCGTTTTTGTTTAAAACTTCGATTACGCCGGAACCAACCGTCCCCATACCTAAAAGACCGATATAAATTGCTTTTTGTTCGTTTTCCATAGTTTCACACCTATTATTTATTCTTCTCCGATTATTCTGACTTCGGGATAAAGTTTTACTCCGTGAGCTTCAAACACGCGCCTTTTTACTTCTTCGATAAGTTTTAGTACGTCGTCTGCCGTCGCATTTCCTGTGTTCACCACAAAACCCGCGTGCTTTTCGGATACTTGCGCGCCGCCGACTTTTAAACCTTTAAGCCCCGTTTGGTCTATCAACGTTCCCGCAAAATAGCCTGTAGGTCTTTTAAAAGTGCTCCCCGCGCTCGGCATTTCAAGCGGTTGTTTTTCCTCTCTTTTGCGCGTCAAATCCTCCATCTTTACCCGTATGGTTTCTCCTTCTCCCGCGTAGAGCCTTATGGTAACTTCCGCTATGGCGTGATTATTATCTTGAAAAATACTGTGACGATAAGATAAATCAAGCTCGCTTTGTAAAAATTCGTAAAACTTGCCGTCAGGCGATACCGAGCGAACCTTCTCCACAATATTTTTCATCTCACTGCCATACGCGCCGGCGTTCATAAAAATCGCGCCGCCTATGCTACCGGGAATTCCTATTGCAAATTCAAGTCCCGTTAAATCTTTATCCGCCGCAAAAAGCGCAACGTCCCTTAAAGACGCGCCCGCTCCGACCGTAATTTCCGTTTCGCTTTTCATTTCAATTTTTGAAAAAGGCTCGCCGAATTTTAATATCGCGCCCCGCACGCCTTTATCGCGCACAAGCACGTTTGAACCGTTACCCAAAATGGTATACGGTATCTCGTAACGAGCAAAAAGTTTTAGAATATCCCTTGTCTCTTCCAGACTTGCGGGAAAAATTAAAAAATCCGCAGGTCCTCCTATGTGAAATGTGGTATAATCTTTCATAAGAGCGTTTTCAAGTATGCGCCCTTTTTGCATAACTTTTTTTGCTTCGAATAAAAATTCGGCGTTTTTTTTCATTTCATAATCCTCTGAAATTGGCATTTATTGATACTTTTTGTATTTTAGCCCATATTAAGCGTATTTGTCAATTTATTTTGCAATTCGTATGTAAATCCCTAATCAATGGATAAGAGTTTTTCTTTTCCGACTAGGGCGTGTTGGTAAACTCCTGACGGCGTGATGTGACGAGAGATTTTGTCGTCTGACAAGGAAGAAAAAACGAAGTCGTAGCTAGGCTACGTCGAGTTTTTTCTGACGCAGTTCAGGCGGCAAAATAGCCGTCAAAGC
>JAGBKP010000078.1 GCA_017635875.1 Selenomonadaceae bacterium
GTATAAACCGCGCGTGTTCGCGAAATTCTCTGAAACATTTCACGACTTTCTTATCCATAAGGCGAAAATCCGAGCCGCCGGGCTGTATGGGAACGTCCGAGATTAAATTTAAAAGTTTGTAATAATATTTGGAAGTCAAACGCTTGAAAAAAGACACGCCCTCCGTGGTTTCCCTTATGGTCTGGACCACCTCAAAACCTTCCTCCCACTTTTTAAGAAGGCTTGGGATAAGTTCGGGCGGGTGCTGCATATCTCCGTCCATAGTGATTACGGCATCCGCGTCCGCGTTGTCAAGCCCGCAGGTTAAAGCAAGCTGATGCCCGAAATTTCTCGCGAGAAAAATCGCGGAAACGTTCGGGTTTTCTTCTTCAAGTCGACGCAAAATCTCGCGACTTTTATCCTTTGAGCCGTCGTCCACGAATAAAATCTCGTATTTATACGGCAAATTTGCCATTACGCCGTCAACGGATTTTGTGAAATGTTCGATATTGTCTTCCTCATTATAAACCGGCACAACTATAGCGACGGTTCTTACGGAGTTTAAACTCATCGTTTACTCCTCGTAAAAATCAATGAAACTCTTTACGGTGTCCAAATCTTCCTCCACAATGCGAGTAAGGTGACGACCGATAAATCGTTTCGCCTTTCCGACGGTTGTGATGTCGTTGATGTCTTTTGAATTATCCCAAGGATACATGGGAATTATGCCGATAAAAGCTTCTCCCGCTTCATTTTTTACAAACGAAAGCCCCAACGCTTTTATTTTATCCTCAAGATGAAGTCCGCGAAGATTTTTTTCTTTTTCGCTATAATCTGCGTCGTCTTTAAAAGTGAGTTTGCTTGCCGGTACGCCGTAAATTTTCATAAAAATCGCTCCTTATAAATTTGTTTTCTTTTAATATTCTACAAAAAATATAATTTTCCTTCCGTTATAAAATTACATAACCGTCAGATGTATGGCAATTTTAACAAACAGATTATGAGAGGTTTCACTTATGCCAAAATTATACGGCTATGTGAAGTGTCGACAAAAAAACAACGCGCCGACAGACAAATGATTGCATTAACGAAGTTTGGGGTACAATTTGAATAAATATTTTATTTTCAAAACCATAAAACTTATGCTATAATAACCCCAGCAACCAAAACAGAGGTGACACAATGCCTATAAAAGAAAACATAGACGACACATTCCTAAAAGACAACATCGCTGCTTACGATGCAGTAGCAAAGAGTCTGCTATCCCGCAAAATATTTTTAGCTCGAATCTTAAAGCGTTGTGTCCGTGAATTTGCAGACTGTACCATTGACGATATTATGGAAAAGTATATCGAAGATAAAGTTGAAATTGGCAAAGTCCCCATTGCTCCCGATAAAACCAACGCCGTAAAGAAAATTGACGGCGATAATGTCGAATATAAAACTTTAACGGAGGGCGAGACTACTTTTGATATACGCTTCACGGCTTACGCTCCCACGACGGGCGAGCCGATTAAGCTAATCATCAACATTGAGGCGCAAAGAAAAGTAAAGCCCGGGTATTCGCTGATAAAGCGAGCGATATTTCACGGCAGTAGGCTTATGTCATCCGAATATAATGTTGAGTTCGTAGAGCCTAACTTTGACGATATTAAGAAGGTTATTAGTATATGGATATGCTTTGCAAGTCCCAAAAAAGATATTAGCTCTATTATGGAATACAGCTTCGCAGAAAAATCCGTAGTGGAAAATATTCCGCTTGCAAGAGAAGATTTCGACTTAATTCAGGTTTCAATGGTTTATGTCGGCAAAGACTCTGCTCTAATCGAGGACGAATTATTAAAACTTTTGCATTTGGTGTTTCGTGCAAAGTTAAATGCCGCCGAAAAGAAAGACAAGTTAAAGACAGATTATGGTATTGAAATGGATAACGAAGCGTTAAAGGAGGTTAATGTTATGTGCAATTTAGGCGAGGGGTTGGTTGAGGAAACTTGGGAAGAAGCAAGAGAAGAAACTTGGAAAGAAGCAAAAGCTGAAATGACGGCAAATATGCTCCGTGAAAACGCTTCTTTAGATTTTATATCTCGCGTTACGAGCTTACCCGTTGACCAAATTACAGCAATCGGCAAAATGCGCGGTTTGCTTTGATATATATGTTAATGTTATGTGTAATTTAGGCTAATGTCTTAAAAAATGATAATAATTTGGCAAATTGCTATCATCAAAAAACCGATGGATAAACTCGCGATATAAGCGAGTTTATCCATCGGTTTTTCAGTTTTGCAATTACTTATCTTTTCCCCTCGTCAAGCAGTGGTTTCAAGAATTTTCCCGTATAGGATTTTTTTACTTTTACAATATCTTCGGGCGTCCCTGTGGCTACTATCGTTCCGCCTTTGTCGCCGCCTTCGGGGCCTAGGTCCACTATATAATCCGCCGTTTTTATAACGTCTAAATTATGCTCTATAACCACAACGGTATCGCCGCCGTCTACGAGTTTGGACAAAATGGAGAGAAGTTTGTGAATATCCGCAGTGTGAAGTCCCGTGGTGGGCTCGTCTAAAATGTAGAGCGTTTTTCCCGTGCTTCTTCTCGCAAGCTCCGTCGCAAGTTTTACGCGTTGCGCTTCTCCTCCCGAAAGCGTCGTCGCGCTCTGCCCCAAGCGAACGTAACCAAGACCCACTTCTTTTATTATTTCCAGCTTTCTTAAAATTTTCGGCACATTCTTAAAAAATTCCACCGCCTCGTCTACGGTCATATCGAGCACGTCCGCTATGGTTTTTCCCTTGTAGCGCACCTCCAATGTTTCGCGGTTGTATCTCGCGCCTTTGCAAACTTCGCAGGGAACATACACGTCGGACAAAAAGTGCATCTCTATTTTAAGTATGCCGTCGCCTTTGCACGCTTCGCATCTGCCGCCCTTTACGTTGAAACTGAAACGCCCCGGCTTATATCCCCTTGTTTTTGCCTCAATCGTATTGCTGAAAAGTTCCCTTATAGCGTCGAAAACTCCCGTATAAGTGGCCGGATTTGAACGCGGCGTCCGCCCTATCGGTTGTTGGTCTATATTTATTATTTTGTCGATATTTTCTAATCCTTCGATTTTTTTATGTTTGCCCGGCTTACCTTTGGCGCGGTAAAATCTGCTCGCTACGCCCTTATATAAAATTTCGTTTACAAGGGTGCTCTTCCCCGACCCCGATACGCCGGTAACAAGAGTAAGCGTGCCAAGCGGAATTTGAACGTCTATATTTTTAAGATTATGTTCTTCCGCCCCGACGATTTTTAAAAAATTGCCGTTGCCTTCCCGCCGTTTTTCGGGAACGGGAATATATTTTCGCCGCGACAAATAATCCCCCGTGACGGAAGTTTCGGATTTCATAATGTCTTCAACGGTGCCTTCCGCCACAACATAACCGCCGTTTTCGCCCGCGCCCGGTCCGATATCTACGATATGATCCGCCGCTCTCATAGTGTCTTCGTCGTGTTCAACCACGATTAGCGTATTGCCTAAATCCCGAAGATGCTCGAGGGTCGCCAATAGTTTGTTGTTGTCGCGTTGATGAAGCCCTATTGACGGCTCGTCCAAAATATAGAGCACGCCCATAAGCCCGGAGCCAATTTGCGTCGCAAGGCGTATGCGCTGCGCCTCTCCGCCCGACAGCGTCCCTGCGGAGCGTGAAAGCGTGAGGTAATCAAGACCCACGTTAAGCAAAAAGTTTAACCTTGCCTTTATTTCTTTTATAACTTCTGCGGCGATTTTTTGCTCTTTTTCCGTAAGTTCCAAATTTGAGAAAAATTTCACGCACTCCGCAACCGTCATATTTGAAACTTCGTTTATGTTTTTGTCGCCGACGGTGACCGCGAGCGGCTCGGGGCGAAGTCTTGCGCCTTTGCAGGCGGTGCAGGTGACTTCCCTCATATATTCCTCGTATAATTCCCTCATTTCGTCCGAATCCGTTTCGGCATATCTTCTGTTTAAGCTCTCAAGCACTCCTTCAAACGGTACATTAAAGAGTTTTCTCTCGCCGAACATATTCGTATAATAAAACTTTACGCTGTTTATTGTTCCGTGCAAAATCTGTTGCTGAGTTTTAAAATCAATATCTTTCCAAGGCGTGTCTAAATCGTATTTCGTTGTTTTCAAAAATCCCGCTATAGCGCACATAGCGTATGACATAGGGTGTTTTGAAAAAAGAGCGAACGCCCCTTCGGATATTGAAAGCGACGGATTTGCGATGATAAGTTCTTCGTCAAATTCCATATGAGAGCCTAACCCCGAACATTCGGGACACGCGCCGTACGGATTATTAAAAGAAAACATTCTCGGCGTTAGTTCGGACAAACCGATACCGCAGTCAACGCAAGCGAAATTTTCACTAAACATCAGCGTTTCGCCGTCCACCACTTGAACGTAAACCACGCCTTCTCCGTATTTTAGCGCGGTTTCCAAGGAATCTGCAAGTCGTTCGTCCATATCCGCTTTTACTTTCAGCCTATCCACCACTATTTCAACGGTATGTTTTTTTCGCTTGTCTAAATTTATATCTTCCTCAACATCATAATCAACGCCGTCGATTTTTACACGCTGGAAACCCTCCGCGCGAATATGCTCCAAAACTTTTTTATGTTCGCCTTTTTTACCCCTAACAACATCTGCAAGCAAAAGTATTTTAGAATCTTCGGGAAGTTTTTTTATTTGGTCTACCATTTGGTCTACGGTCTGTCTTTTAATCGGTTTGCCGCATTTTGGACAATGCGGACGACCTGCGCGGGCAAAAAGCAAACGCAAATAATCGTGTATTTCCGTAACAGTTCCCACTGTCGAACGCGGATTTCTGCTTGTAGTCTTTTGGTCTATCGAAATGGCGGGCGAAAGTCCGTCGATGCTGTCCACCTCGGGCTTATCCATCTGCCCCAAAAACTGCCGCGCGTAAGAAGACAGCGACTCCACATATCTTCTTTGACCCTCCGCGTAAATCGTATCAAAAGCAAGCGAAGACTTCCCTGACCCCGATAATCCGGTTACCACTACCAGCTTGTTTCTCGGAATTTTTAAGCTGATGTTTTTTAAATTGTTGGCTCTAGCCCCTTGTATTACAATATTTTCTTCCATAATACCTCGCATAAAATTTTATTGTTTAAAATGCCGTAAATCCGTATTATTTTTTCGTTAGAAAAAATAATTTCATTCGTCAGCATTTCAACAAAGCGTGCGGGAGGAGGGAGATTTGGACCCCCCTTCCTCCGATTGACACCCCCACTTTAGAAGTGGGGGACATCTCAGCTTTGTTATAACCTTCTCGCCAAAAATCCGCAACGTATAAATCCGCCGTTATTCATATCAGCAATAAACCGCTTAATCATAACGATTAAGCGGTTTGATGTCAATCTTTTTTATAAGCGGTAAACGGACTGTAGTGTTTCTTAAAAAATTCTTCCGCGACTTGCGGGAAGAGAGCGTAAGAAAGCACGTCTTCTTCGCTTGCGTTTATGAAACCTTTGCCCTTTAATTCTTCGGCGAAATCGTTAAAGCTGTGACCTTTCGCATCCTCAACGGAGCAGTCTTCGATAATATCAGATTCCTTGATTTTAAGGGTATCGGTGAGGAAAAATCTTTCGACCGGCACGGGGCATCTGCCAAACTTGCCGCGAGCGAGATCTTTAAATTCCGTCGGCACCATTTTATAGCGATTTGGCGCAGTCATAACGTTAAACGTCGCCATTGTGCCCACTATTTGACTGGACGGCGTAACAAGCGGCGGATAACCGACGTCTTTACGCACGCGCGGCATTTCGTCCAAAAGATCTTGATAACGGTCTTCCATTCCGTTTTCTTTCAACTGATTTGCAAGATTTGAGAGCATACCGCCGGGGATTTGGAAATCCAAAACGCTCGGATTAACGTCGAAGTATCCCTTAAGGTTAAATTCTTTTATAATGCGCGCTTTAACCGTGAGGAAATGTTTTGAAATCTCCGCCATTTTTTGACGGTCGAGCTTTGTATCCCTTTCGGTTCCCTCAAGCATCGCAACCATAGTTTCCGTGCAAGGCTGGCTTGTATCGCTTGAAAACGGAGCAAGCGCGCAGTCTATAATATCTACGCCGGCTTCAACCGCTTTTAAATAAGTCGCGTGACCAAACCCGGACGTGCAATGCGTATGTAAATCTATGGGGAAATCTTCGCCCAAACCCTCTTTGAGTTTTCTTATTAAATCTTCCGCCACATAAGGCTTTAAAAGTCCGGACATATCCTTTATGCAGACGGAATGGCAACCCATTTCTTTTAATTCGAGGGCAAGCTCCACAAATTTTTCGTTTGTATGCACGGGGCTTATAGTGTACACGAGACACCCCTGCACTTCCGGTTTTTCGGGGCATTTTAACGCGGCAGATATTGCGACTTTTAAGTTCCTTACGTCGTTTAATGCGTCAAATATACGAAATACGCCCACGCCATGCTCGGATGCTTTTTGCACGAATTTTTCCACAACATCGTTGGAGTAATGGTTATAGCCTAGGAGATTTTGTCCGCGAAGGAGCATTTGAATCGGTGTTTTTAGATTTTTCTTCAAAGTCTTTAAGCGTTCCCACGGATCTTCGTCCAAAAAACGCAAACAGCTGTCAAAAGTTGCACCGCCCCACGCTTCAAGAGCTTTGTAGCCGATACTGTCAAGCGCGGAAAGCTGTGGGAGCATATCTTCAATCCGCATACGAGTGGCAAGAAGTGACTGATGTCCGTCGCGAAGCACGGTCTCCATAATTTTAACGGGTTTAGCCATAACAACACTCTCCTAAAAAACTTGAGTATTTTCACAATATTTCTATTATTATAGAAATAATTTTATTTTTTGTCAAACCTTTAAAATATAAAAATAAGAGATATTTTTCTCCGAAAAAAGTAAGCTGTTTTTAAAAAATACTGGAATATTAAAAATATTTGTGCTATAATGTTTTTCGTATAATTTTAGATAACTTTGGGAGGTAATTTTATGCCATTAGTCGGTACTAAAGAAATGTTTAAAAAAGCCTATGAAGGCAAATACGCCATCGGCGCGTTTAACGTCAACAATATGGAAATCGTGCAGGGCATAACGGAAGCCGCAGGCGAACTCCAGTCCCCGATTATTTTACAATGCTCCGCCGGCGCGAGAAAATACGCGAAACATCAGTATCTTGTGCATCTCGTTAAAGCCGCTCTTGAAGTAAGCGATATTCCTATCGCACTTCACCTCGACCACGGTCCCGATTTTGAAACCTGCAAATCCTGTATTGACGGCGGATTTACCTCCGTTATGATAGACGGCTCCAGCCATCCCTTTAAAGAAAACATCGAGCTTACGAAAAAAGTCGTCGAATACGCTCACGCTCACGGCGTTGTCGTTGAAGGCGAACTCGGACAGCTCGCCGGCATAGAGGACGACGTAAACGTATCCGCAGAAAACGCTTCTTACACTCAACCCGAAGAAGTGCAGGAATTCGTCGAAAAAACCGGCGTTGACTCTCTTGCGATAGCTATCGGCACCAGCCACGGCGCGTTTAAATTCAAGCCCGAACAGTGCACCAGAAACGCGGACGGCGTTCTCGTGCCGCCCGAACTTCGCTTTGATATTTTAGCGGAAATCGAAAAGAAAATTCCTCAATTCCCGATTGTTTTGCACGGCGCATCTTCCGTTGTCCCCAAATATGTAAAAATCATCAACGACAACGGCGGCAAACTTGCGGACGCTGTGGGTATCCCCGAAGATCAATTAAGAAAAGCGGCTACTTCCGCGGTCTGCAAAATTAACATCGACTCCGATCTTCGCCTTGCGATGACAGCGGGTATTCGCGAACATTTCTGCGAACATCCCGAACACTTCGACCCGCGTCAATATATCACAGTCGGTCGTTCCTACATCAAAGACGTTGTGGCGCATAAGATTAAAAACGTTTTGGGTTCGGACAACCGCGCGGCGGAAGTTATGGCTCTCATCAACAAATAAGATTAAAAATAAAAAGTCCTGCGTAAAAAATACGCAGGGCTTTATTTTTGTATTATAAATATTCAATATTATAATCCATATCAAAAGAGCCGTCATAGCCGGGAGTATTTGCGCCCGTGATGATGAAATTCGATTCTTCCTTTTCGCCCGGCTTTACGACTATGTTGAGATTTTTTATAACCGTATCGCCGTGCCATATAAGTTTTCCTTTATCGTCCTTAAAAGTTAAGGTTACATGCACTTCGCTTATCTTTACGGTATTTTTGCCGTTGTTTACGAAATAGCCGTCGATTTCCGCTTCGCCTTTTCTTATATCAGCATCGATCGCCGTATAGGAAAGACCATCGGCGGATTCTTTTGAACTTCCTTTGGACGAATTTGCGGACGCTCCTTTATTGCTTACCTCTACCGTCGCGCTGTTGTTTGTGGTTTTGCCGTTTTCAACTCTTTCCGTATAAATCGCCGACGATGCGCTTGTTTCAACTTTTCCGTCCGTACTTACGTTAAGCGAAGCCTTCGAATCGTGACTTGCACTGTAACTGCAACCTCCTAAAATCATAAGAGCGATTGCCAAAGAAATTAAAAATATTTTTTTCATTTTATACGCTCCTTTGTTAAAAATATTTCATCAAGACTCGTAATAAAAAACGCGCCAAAAAGGCGCGATTTTTTAAAAATTGTGATTGCGGAGAATTTCGATGGTTTGCTCTGCCGACATATTTTTTTCTTGAAGAATTTGCGCCACTTCCTGCATAGCA
>JAGBKP010000079.1 GCA_017635875.1 Selenomonadaceae bacterium
CAACACTCCTTCAAGGCGAGCAATTTCTCGGGCGCACTCGAAAGCGTCTTCGTTTGTTACGCGAACAACTTCGTCGTATATAGACGTGTTTAGGGTGTCTGGAACAAAACCCGCGCCGATGCCTTGAATTTTGTGGGCGCCTGCTTTTCCTTCAGACAACACGGGGGATGCGTCCGGCTCTACCGCTATTATTTTGATGCCCGATTTCTTTGACTTTAAGTATTCGCCGACGCCTGAAAGCGTGCCACCCGTGCCTACGCCCGCCACAAAAATGTCTATTAAACCATCCGTTGCGTCCCATATTTCTTTAGCCGTTGTTTCACGATGACACGCGGGATTAGCCAAATTGGTAAACTGACTTGGCATAAAACTGTTTGGCATATCTTCGTGCAAGCGGTATGCTTTCTTTATCGCGCCTTTCATACCCTCCGCGCCCGGCGTCAATACCAATTCCGCGCCGTAAGCCTGCATAAGTTTGCGTCGTTCAATACTCATAGTCTCCGGCATTGTGATAATTATACGATAGCCCCTTGCGGCTGCCACGGCGGCAAGACCGATTCCCGTATTGCCGGAAGTCGGCTCTATGATGCAGTAGCCCTCTTTTAATTCCCCTTCGCGCTCGGCTTTATCAATCATCGCCCAAGCTATGCGATCTTTTACGGAGCCTGCGGGATTAAAATACTCCAGTTTACCGATGATTTTAGCCGACAGATTATGTTTTTGTTCATAATTTCGCAGATGAAACAGCGGCGTATTGCCGATTAACTCCGGAAACGATTCGTAAATTTTTGCCATATATATCCCCCCTAATTGTGTTTATGCCCATGACTATGTTCGTGAACACTAACCGAATCGGTATGCCCTCCCGTTACCTCTGGGTTTACCATACCAAAAACCATAGCCACATGACTAACTACCAAAAAAAATATAAGCAACAAGAAATGCGCCTGTAATCGAGTCCTATGAGTAAAATTTCTTCCCAAAACTTTAAACTCCAAAAGCGTTATTCCAAGGAGCGGCAACACGCCGCAAAGGTACGCGACAACAGCGACTATATCGACCCAACCGCGCCACACAATATGCGGCACAACCATAATCGTCAAATATAAAAATACCCCCGCAAAGTAAATTCCCGCAATTTTTCCCAAAAGGCTGTTAAGACGATGCCAAAGGCTGTTGGGACTGTCTTTGAGATATAAGGAATAAAACTCGGTAGCCACCAAAAATTCAGCCAAAGCCACGGGGATAACCATAAAAAATATTAAATTATAAGGCTGATTAGTCATCAAGAGTTCCATATAATTTGTCATAGCCATCTAATTTATACACTCCCTTTCAAATTTATATATTAAACTGATATTTATCGGGTATGCGGTACTCAGAGGGTGCAAGCCCAAAAAAACGCTTAAATTGCTTAGAAAAATAAGCGATATCTTTGTAATAAAGCCGCGTCGCAATATCGCTTACGCGCAAATCGGTGTTTTTTAAGAGCCAAGCGGCGCGCATAAGTTTTACTTTTGAAACGTAGTCAATATACCTAATCCCCATTTTCGCCGTAAACAACGTGCTGATATGGGATTTATTGAGCCTTAACTTCTCCGCTAACGTTATCTGCCGCAAATCGCCGTCGGGATTATATAGTATATGAGTAATCAGAGATTTAAGCTCCTCGCTGTCCGGGGGTTCTAAAGAAAGATAGTCATCGCAGAAATGCTGAAATCTTGTTCTATATTCCGACTCGTCTACAGTTTCGTCAAACAAAAAATCGCTTTCATTTACGTATAAATCCAACCAGTCTTTTTTGGCGAAAATAATTTCTACCGTTCTGTTTAACACCGCCGACAATATATCGTCTTTATACAGTCTTCGGAGCGTATCGCTTACGTCTCTTCTCTCTTCAAGCAAACTAAAGATACGAAGGGCATTTTCCTCAATTTTTTCTTGAACGGACAAACTGCTTTCATTTATCCGTATCAAAAAATCTTTTATCTCCGCTTCATCGAAGGGGAGCGTAAAATATTCATCCACGCCCAGTTGGATACCGCGACGAGCGGACGCAAAAGAGCCTTCTCGACTGCACAAGGCTATATATTTGCAAATATCTTGGTCAATAATTTTTTTAAGCAAGAGATAATCGTCATATTCCGCAACTTTAGTTTCAATTATAAGCAAATCAATAGGCGTTTTCAGCTTGCGGTCAATTAAACTTAATAAATCCTTGCATACTAACTTTATTTCAAAACCAACGGTTTTAGCCCAAGCCGACAAGGAAGAGATGTCTAGCAGGGCGGAATCATCTTTAATAACAAGAACAACCTGGCGCATGGCAACATCGCCTCACATCTCCTTTCAATAATGTAAATATAACATTTATGGTTATTTATATTGACATAAGTCGCAAAATATGTCAACTTAGGCATATAGGAAAAAAATTTAAATTTTTTCCTATATGGTCAGCAACAGCGTCGTTTAATAAATCATGGATTTTCCTTAATTTTTTCATTCAATTATGTTATAGGAAATAGTGGTTACTTAATAATCGCGCAAGTATAAAGGGGATAGAATATGAACGAAAATTATGAACAGCTTACGGACGAGCAAAATGAAAAGCTTGATAAGCTAAAAACAATAATAACAGAACTGGGCAGTTTGGCAGTAGGATTTTCCGGCGGTGTAGATTCTTCTTTGCTGCTCACAGTCGCGCATGAAGTATTAAAAGACCGCGTAATTGCGGTGACAGGGGTTGATGCGTCTGTTCCCGAAAGGGAAGTGAATGAAGCAAAAGCATTTTGTAAAGATAGCGGAATAAGGCATATTATATGCAAAGTAAATCCGCTGAAAGAAGAAGGCTATAGGAACAACAGTCCGGATAGATGTTATTTCTGCAAGCGAGGAATATTTACCGAGGTAAAAAAAATAGCCGATGAGAACGGCATTGAATACATGGCGGAAGGCTCCAATATGGATGACATTGGCGATTACCGTCCGGGGCTAAGAGCTGTATCAGAACTTTCCGTAAGAAGTCCGTTAAGAGAAGCAAAGTTAGATAAATCGGACATACGGCTAATTTCAAAGGCAATGGGGCTTCCGACTTGGAGCAAACCAGCTTATGCGTGTCTTGCGTCACGTTTTGTCTATGGCGAGGAAATAACCGAGGAAAAGCTGAATATGATAGACCGCGCAGAAGAGTTTCTGATAAAACATGGCTTTTTTGAGGAGCGTGTCCGAATACACAAAAATATTGCAAGGATTGAAGTTCCACCGATAGATATTCCCCGCATTGCATCAGATGAAATCAGAGAAAAAGTATATGAAGAGTTTAAGAAATTGGGTTTCATGTTTGTTACATTGGATCTGAAAGGGTATTGCATGGGAAGTATGAACGCTACGTTAAGGATTTAACGAAAGAATTGCGGAGAATGCAGATGTGGCAGGAATGTATGTCAGCAACTATAAGATAAATATCTTTGAAATAGCGTGGCTCTCCGTAGACTCTAATTTATTCCTAAAAAAAGGGTGCATACCTGCCAAACTTTAGCTTTGTACCTGCCAAACTTTAACAAATTTAAAATGCACCCCTTTTCTCTATTCAGTAATTTTTCATTTTATTTTACATCTATTTTTCTATAAAGTGAGACAAACATTAGACACCAAAAATCCCTCAAAAGTCCATATAACAAGGGCTTTTGAGGGATTTTTAAATTTTTAGGAATTGTATCATTTGCATTGTCTTGTCGAAGGATATGAAACCAAGCAAGATATTGGAATTTCTCGTGGAGGTCGAAATACGAAAATTCACGCAATTGTAAACGAAAGCGTATGTGTCGTTTCTTTCCTTTTAACCCCCGGAAATATCCATGACTCCAAGCCATCTATTG
>JAGBKP010000080.1 GCA_017635875.1 Selenomonadaceae bacterium
ATGCCAAGCATCGACGAAGAAAGTATTATGAAAGCCGCCGAACTTTCCGGCACGGCGGAATTTGTAAACGATATGCCGCAGGGTTACGACACATTCGTAGGCGAGCGCGGCAGTCTTCTTTCGGGCGGTCAAAAGCAAAGGGTAGCCATAGCAAGAGCGCTTCTTTTAGATCCGAAACTTTTAATACTGGACGAAGCGACTTCGGCGCTTGACACCGAAAGCGAAGAACACATACTTAAAAATTTAGATAAAATCACGGCGGGAAGAACGACGATAATAATAGCGCACCGTTTGTCCACCGTAAAAGACGCGGATTTTTTAGTGGTTATGGACAAGGGCAAAATAATGGAAATAGGCACTCACGAGGAGCTTATGGAGAAAAAAGGCGCGTATTACAGACTATACGCGTCGCAAGAATAAAAAAACAAGCCGCAGACGAAGTCAAATTTCGTCTGCGGCTTGTTTTTGTTTATAGGTTGTATTATAATGATGTTGGTGAAATTTAGGAGGCGATATTTTTTGAAATACGCTATAAAACCTTGGGAAGAACTTACCATTAAAGATGACTATATGTTTAAAAAAGTAATGAGTTATAAGCGTCTTTGTAAAAGAATGCTTGAAAAACTGTTGAAAATTGAAATCAACGATATAAAGTACGTAGAAGAAGAAAAAACGACAAAAGTTGCTTACGTAAGCAAGGGCATAAGACTTGATGTTTATGTTAAGGACGACAAAAACACCGTATATAATGTGGAAATGCAAGTAAGAAACTTGCAAGACAACTCGCTTTTTAAAAGGATTCGTTATTATCAGTCCGTAATAGATACGGATTTGCTTACGGTAGGAGATTTATACGATACGTTAAATCAAACATTTGTGATATTTATATGTCCTTTTTCTGTTCTTGACGGCAAGCGTCATATTTATACTTTCAAAAACATTTGCGTTGAAGATAAAAGTATAGAAATGGAGGACGGCGCGACAAAAATGCTTATTTCAACAAAAGGTATGATGAATGATGTAACTCCTGATGTTAAAGCGTTTTTAAACTATATCGACGGCATTGTAAGCGACGATGATTTTGTTTCGGAAGTAGACAAAACCGTAAAAGAAATTAAAGAGCGAGAATCGGAAAGGAAGAGTTATATGACTTATGAAATGAAAATTTTAGAAGAAAGAGAGTATGCAAGAAGAGAAGGCAGAGAAGAAGGCAGAGAAATAAATCTCCTTGAAAACATACGCAGTTTAATGAAAAATATGGGACTTTCCGCTAAAGACGCAATGAACGTGCTCTCTGTTTCTCCGGAAAGTCAAAAGCAACTTGCGCCGCTTGTTTAATATTAACAACACTATAATTCTTGCGTTACGAAAGGAAAAAATATGACGGTTGCGCTTTTTCCCGCCGCGGGCCGCGGCAGACGCGTCGGGGCAAATAAGAACAAGATACTTTTAAACTTGGCGGGAGAGCCTATACTTCTTCATACTTTGAGGAAATTTGCAAAATCAAATATGGTGGACTATTTTATTATAATAGTCGCCGAACGCGAAATTGAAGAGGTTGCGGAGATTTTAAAAAATGAAAACTTGCCGCCTTATAAGATAATCGCGGGCGGAAAAGAGCGGCAGTATTCCGTCGAAAACGGCTTAAAGTCGCTCCCAAAAGATACGGATATTGTGCTTGTTCACGATGCGGCGCGTCCTTTTGTGAGCGTTGACACCATAGAAAAAGTAATAGATACGGCTAAAAAGTACGGCGCGGCTATTGCCGCCGTGCCGGAGAAAAATACGGTTAAAACGGTAGAGAACGGCATAGTGACGGCAACGCCAAAGCGCGAAAATCTTTGGGCTGCCGCAACGCCTCAAGGTTTTAAAAGCGAGATTTTAATAAGAGCTTACGAAAAAGCGAGAGCGGATAATTTTTTGGGCACGGACGACGCGTCTTTGGCAGAGCGTATCGGCGTTCCCGTGCATATCGCGGAAGACACTTACGACAATTTTAAAATTACGTCGAAAAGCGATTTAAAAATAGCGGAATTTATTATGAGAGGCGAAAAGTTATGAGAATAGGTATGGGATACGACGCGCACAGATTGGTTGAAAACCGCGATTTGATTTTGGGCGGCGTAAAAATCCCGCATACGTTGGGGCTGCTCGGTCATTCCGACGCGGACGTACTCCTTCACGCCGTTTCGGACGCGCTTTTGGGCGCGGCGGCGTTAGGCGATATAGGAAAACATTTCCCCGATACCGACGAACGCTACAAAGGCGCGGACAGCTTGAAACTTTTAGGAGAGGTTTTGAAAAAAATAAACGAGGCGGGTTTTACCGTAGGCAACGTGGACGCTACAATAGTGGCGCAAAAACCGAAACTTGCGCCATATATAGAAACTATGAGAGAAAATATCGCAAAAGTTTTAAAGACAGACCTAAACTCTGTGAGCGTCAAGGCGACCACGGAGGAAAAAATGGGATTTACCGGCAGCGAAGAAGGAATTTCCGCTTATGCGGTCGCGCTGATAAAATAATTTATAAGTTAGGACGATTTGTTTGCTCAGCCAAATACGAAAAGATATAAGGGTAATATTTTAGCGCGACCCCGCCGCAAAGAGCGTTTTGGAGGTTATTCTTTGTTATTCGGGGCTTCACGCGCTTTGGGCGCATCGAATAGCGCATTTTTTATATAATAACGATTTTTTCGTGCTCGCTCGTATTGGCGGAAGAAAACGACGTGGATTTAAACCATACGACGCTACCGGACCCGGAAGGCGAAGAAATAAAGAAAATGCAAACAGAGATTGATTTTTTGAAGAAAGAAATCGAAAAGTTAAAGGAGAACGGAAAATGATAGAAGTCTACAATACCCTTACACGCAAAAAGGAAGAATTTCACCCCGTAAAAGAAGGCGAGGTCAACATCTATTGCTGCGGAGTTACGCCTTATAATCACCCGCATATCGGAAACGCCCGCCCGTTTGTCACTTGGGACGTTATTCGCCGCTTTTTTAAGTATAAGGGCTATAAAGTCCGTTATGTGCAAAATTTTACGGACGTTGACGATAAGATTATAGCAAAGGCGAACGGCGAAAATTCAAACTGGAAAGAGATTTCCGACAGATATATCGCGTCTTATTTTAAAGTGATGGACGCTTTAAACGTAAAAAGAGCCAGCATATATCCGAGAGTTTCGGAGAATATGGACGATATTATCGAGATGATTTCGGGGCTTATCGAAAAGGGGTACGCGTATAAAACCGAAAACGGCGTATATTACAGCGTGGAAAAATTTCCGTCTTACGGCAAATTAAGCGGCAGAAATTTAGAGGATAACGAAGCGGGCGCGAGAGTCGAAACGGACGAAACAAAGCGTCACCCGATGGATTTTGCGCTGTGGAAAGCCGCAAAACCCGGAGAACCCGCGTGGGAAAGTCCGTTTGGCGCGGGCAGACCTGGTTGGCATATAGAGTGTTCCGCTATGAGCCTTAAATATTTGGGCGAAACTTTCGACTTTCACGGCGGCGGCAGCGATTTAATCTTTCCGCATCACGAAAACGAAATAGCGCAGTCGGAGGCGTATCTCGGCAAAAACACTTTCGCAAAATGCTGGTGCCACAACGGTTTTATCACGGTTCACGAAGAAAAAATGAGCAAGTCCAAAAATAATTTTTTCACCGTCGACGAGATTTTGCAGGAATTTGACGGCGAAGTTGTGAGATTTTTTATTCTCGGCACTCACTACAGAAGTCCGCTGGATTTTTCAAAAGAACGCTTGGAAGAGGCAAGAGCGAGTTTAAAGCGATTGGCGCAGGCTAAAGAAACGGGAGAAGAACTCTTAAAAGCGGAGGGAAATTCGGGCGCGGCGGCGGAAATTCTAAAAAAGGCGAAAGAGTATTTTAAAAACTTCGACGAGGCTATGGAGGACGATTTCAACACCGCAAAAGCCGTAGGGGAAATGCACAAACTCGCTAAAGAGATAAATATTTTCGCGGCGGGAAATTTTGACGCGGATAAGGAAAATTTTTCCGAAGTGATGAAAATTTATCTGCAAATGGCAAGTATTCTGGGCATTTTTGAAAGCGCGCCCGAGGCGGCAAGCTCCAAAATCGACGAGCTTATCGGGTTTATTTTGGATATAAGGACGCACGCCAAGCAGGATAAAAATTACGAAATTGCGGATAAGATAAGGAACGGTTTAAAAGAAATCGGCATAGTCGTTGAAGACACCAAACAAGGCGTAAAATGGAAGTGGTTATGAATAAATTTACTTCAAAAAAAGAGCTTTTTCAAAGAATTTTAGATTTAAAAACTTTAGAAAAAGCTCCTAAAAATTTAGATTTAAAGACGGTAAATCCGCTTGTGTTGGCGCATATCGGCGACGCGTATTTTTCGCTCTTCGTAAGGCAAAAAATCATCTCTTTCGGCGAGATAAAAATAAACGATTTGCATAAAATATCCGCCGAAATGGTCTCCGCCGCGTCTCAAAAAACAACTTACGAATTTTTGGAGCAAAATATTTTAACCGAGGAAGAAAAAGAGATTTTTCGCCGCGGCAGAAACGCCAAAAGCCATTTAAAAAAGAACGCTACGGTCGCCGTCTATCACGCGAGCACTGGGTTTGAAGCCCTTTTGGGATTTTACTTTTTGAAGGGCGAAAAAGAGCGGCTTGAAGAAATTGTCGAGGCGGCTTTTTGGTTTATTGTGGAAAATTACGTTGAAGAATAATCAAATATTCCCCTTGCAAAAGTTGTTTTTATATGATATTATACGAGAAGTTAATAGAAATCAGAGGAAAGAGTGGGCAGTCGTCCACTCTTTCATTTATGTAGAGGATATGATGAGGAGGGCATCGTTACGGCGAATAATGTTGAAACTTCCGTTATTGGCATAGCGGAAAATATTTTGAAAAATTCCGATATCGAACTTTATGACGTTGAGTACGTAAAAGAAAAGGATTGGTATTTGAGGATTTTTATCGAAAAAGAGGGCGGAATCGACCATAACGATTGCCAAAAAGTCAGCGAACTTATCGAAAAAGAACTGGACGAAAAGGATTTGATAAAAAATCCGTATATTTTGGAAGTATCGTCGCCGGGGCTAGACAGACCTCTAAAAAAAGATAAGGATTTTATGAGGGCTATGGGTGAAAAGATAGATATAACGCTTTTTGCTCCCGTAAACGGCAAAAAAGAAATCACTGGTGAGCTTTTGTCTTACGACGAAAACGCCGTAACAATAGAAAATTTTGAACCTATACCAAGGGAAAAAATTGCAAACGCAAGGTTGCATATTGATTTTTAGGAGGAATTATGAAAAAGAAACCGAAAGAGCCGAATTTTTTGGAGGCTCTAAAGATGCTCGGAGAAGAAAAGGACATCGCGCCCGAAATTCTCTTTGACGCTATAGAAATGGCGCTGATATCGGCGTACAAGAAAAATTTCAACTCTGCGGCGAACGTCAGAGTGCTGTTAGACAGAAAGACGGGAAAATACAACGTATACGCCATAAAAAAAGTGGTGGAAGAAGTCGAAAACGAAGTGACGGAAATATCCGTCGGCCCGGCGAAAGCTATAAGCGACGAATATGAAGAAGGCGACGTAATAGAAATCGAAGTGACGCCGGCAAATTTCGGAAGAATAGCGGCGCAAACAGCGAAACAAGTCGTGATGCAACGCGTAAGAGAAGCCGAACGCGACAACATATACGAGGCGTACACAAACCGCGAAGGCGATGTTGTAACAGGGCTTGTGCAAAGAATCGAAGGCAAAAACGTATATATCGAAATCGGAAAGACGGAAGCGATACTTTCTCAAGCGGAGCAAATCCCGGGCGAACGCTATAAGAGCGGCGAAAGATTAAAAGTATATATCGTCGAAGTAAAACGCGCAAACAAAGGACCGCAGATAGCGGTGTCGCGCTCTCATCCCGGGCTTTTAAAGAAACTCTTTGAAACTTCGGTGCCGGAAATCGAAGAGGGCATCGTCGAGATAAAATCCATAGCAAGAGAGCCCGGGGCGCGTTCAAAAATCGCCGTATTTTCGGAAAATAAAGAAATCGACCCCGTCGGTGCGTGCGTAGGCGGCAAAGGCACCAGAGTGCAGGGAATAGTAAACGAGCTTGGCGGCGAGCTTATAGATATAGTTAAGTGGAACGCGGATTTTGCCACTTATATAGCGAACGCCTTAAGCCCCGCAAAGGCGGTGTCGGTTGCGGTAAACGAGGACGAAAAAGTGTCTAGGGTGGTAGTCCCCGATTATCAGCTCTCTCTCGCTATAGGAAAAGAGGGGCAAAACGCGCGGCTTGCCGCAAAATTAACGGGTTGGAAAATAGATATAAAGAGCGAATCCGAAGCAAAAGAGGAAGAACTTGATGAAAATATGTCGGAATATCAAGTAACCGGCGAAGAAGGATTTTCCACGCAAACGGAATGAATATAGATTATCGTAATATACGGAGGTGTATCTATGTCGAGAGTTTACGAATTAGCCAAAAAATTCAACATAGACAGCAAGCGCGCGCTTGATATATTAAAGAAACGCGGATTTAAGGTAGCGAATAATTTTTCAAGCGTAGGCGACGCGGAATATAACGCGCTAAAAGAATTTTTGAGCAAGGCGAGAAGGAAGAACAATCCTCAACCGACAAAAGAGGACGCGCCGAAAAATACGGAAGTCAAAAAGGCGGAAGAAACGGTAAATACGGCAACGCCTAATGAAACTAAGACGGAAGCTAAAGTTGAAACCAAAGCGGAAGTTAAAGCGGAGAATAAAGTCGAAGCTAAAGCGGAGGCAAAGCCCGAAATAAAAGTCGAAGTTAAAAATAGAGAAGAAAAGGGAAAAGAAACTCCGAAACCTCAAAAACAAGCGGATAAAGAGCGCAGTGAAAAAGGCGGCGAATTTTCCGCGAAAAAAGAACGCCGCGACGACGACAACCGCCCCGCTAAATTCGAGAAGAAAGACAAAAACGAAAACAAGGGCGGCGAAAGAGGCGAACGCCGAAAAGACAATCAAGGCAACAAAAACGGCGGAAGAGACGGCGGAGAAAAGAACGAAAGAAATCGCGGCAAAGGCGAGCGCGGCGAAAAGGGGAAAAATCGCGACAGAGACAAGCGTCGCGGAGACGACGGTGACAGTCGCGGCGAAGAAAGAGCAAGATTTTCCCGAAAGGATAAGCGAAAGAAAAACGCCGCGCAACAAGTTCCGCAGAAAGTTGAAATCGCTCGTCCCAAGCATATAAAGGTGGGCGAATCCATAGCCGTCAACGAGCTTGCGAGCAAGATGAGCGTGACCGCGGCGGAAGTCATTAAAAAACTTATGCTTATGGGCGTAATGGCAACCATTAACCAAGTGATAGATTACACCACGGCGGCTCTCGTCGCGGGCGAATTTGGCGTAACGGCGGAAGAACTGCCGCCCGAAGTAGACCCGACGGAAATTCCGGAAATTGAGGACGATCCCAAGACATTAAAGCATAGACCTCCGGTCGTTACGGTTATGGGTCACGTAGACCACGGCAAAACCTCGCTTCTTGACGTTATAAGAAAAACCTCCGTAACCTCGCAAGAGGCGGGCGGAATCACGCAGCAAATCGGCGCGTATCAAGTTATAGCGAAGGATAAGAAGATAGTGTTCCTTGATACTCCGGGTCACGAAGCCTTTACGGCTATGCGCGCGAGAGGCGCGAAAGTCACGGATATTGCAATACTCGTTGTTGCGGCGGACGACGGCGTTATGCCGCAGACGGTTGAGGCTATCCACCACGCAAAGAGCGCGGGCGTGCCTATTATCGTCGCGATAAATAAAATCGACAAACCCGGCGCAAACCCCGAACGCGTGAAGCAAGAGCTTATGGAAAAGGAACTTGTGCCGGAAGAATACGGCGGCGACACCATAATGGTGCCCGTTTCCGCAAAACAAAAAATCGGTATATCGGATTTGCTTGAGATGATACTTCTCGTTGCGGAAATGCAGGATTTAAAAGCCAATCCCAATCGCGCGGCGCGCGGCGTCGTCATTGAGGCGGAACTTGATAAGGGCAGAGGCCCAGTCGCGACCGTTCTTGTTCAAAACGGTACGCTTCGCATAGGCGATTCCATTATCGCGGGCACTGTTTACGGCAAAGTCCGCGCTATGGTAAACGACAGGGGCGACAACGTGAAAAAAGCGGGTCCCTCCGTGCCGGTTGAAGTTTTAGGCTTTAACGACGTGCCGGCGGCGGGCGACCTTCTCGCCGCGCTTGACGAAAAGCAGGCTCGTTCCATAGCTGAAGCGCGTCAAGAGCGTCAGCGCACAAAACTTATGAAGGCAAAGAAAGTTTCCCTGGACGATTTGTTCCAGCAAATTCAAGCGGGCAACATCAAAGATTTAAATATCGTGATAAAAGCCGACGTTCAAGGCTCTGTGGAGGCTCTTACAAGCTCACTTTTGTCGCTTAACAAAAACGACGAAGTGCGCGTAAGCATCGTTCATTCGGGCGTTGGCGCGGTTAGCGAATCCGACGTTATGCTCGCAAGCGCGTCAAACGCTCTTATTATCGCGTTTAACGTTCGCCCGGACGCGAACGCGAGAAAAATGGCGGATACGGAAAATATCGACATTCGCACGTACAGAGTTATTTACGACGCGCTAAACGACGTAAAGGACGCTATGAGCGGTATGCTTGCGCCTAAATATAAAGAAGAGGTGCAGGGTCATGTTGAAATAAGACAGATTATAAGAATTTCGAAATCTGTTATTGCCGGCTGCTACGTTTTGGACGGCAAAATCTTCAACAATTCAAAAATCCGCATAATCCGCGACAATATTGAAATTTTTGACGGTGAAATTGATTCTTTGCGCCGCTTTAAAGACGAAGTAAAAGAAGTCGCGGCGGGTTACGAATGCGGCTTGTCCATTGTGGATTTCAGAGATTTCCGCGAAGGCGATATTATAGAGCCGTACACAATGAAAGAAATTGAAGTTTCCATTCAAGACGCGAACCGCGAAGCCGCCAAAAGGAGAGAAGAAGCCGCGGAAGCCAAACTTGAAGCGGAGATAGAAGCCGAAATAGCAAAGGAAACCAAAGGAGAATAAGCATGAGCGAACGACGCGCTAAAGTCGAAGAGCTTATAAAGCAGGAATTAAGTCAAATGATATTGAGCGAAGTCAAAGACCCCCGCGTAGGTTTTGTCACCGTTACGGGGGTGAAGATGACGCCGGATTTAAGAGAAGCTCGCGTATATGTCAGCGTTATGGGGGACGAAAAGAAAGTAAAGGCGAGTTTGGCGGGGATAGAGAGCGCGATGCCGTTTTTTAAACGGGAACTCGCCAAGCGCGTGAGACTTCGCTATATGCCGTCTCTTACATTTGAACTTGACAAATCGTTAGATTACAGCGAACATATACAAAAACTTCTCTTAAAAGCGGAAAGGGGCGAAACGGATTGATTTCTCTTGAAAACGTAGCTATGAAACTTAACGGCGCGCAAAATATAGTAATAACGGCGCACACCAATCCGGACGGAGACGCAATAGGCTCGTCGCTTGCGATGAAACACGCGCTTGAAAGCGTAGGAAAACGCGCAAAAGTAGTGATTGACGATAAACTGCCCCGTCATCTTTCCTGCCTGCCGGATTTTGATACGATTATTCGCCCGCCTCAAACAGCGGAGAAAATCCCCTGCGATATTTTCCTTGTCCTCGATACCGCGCCCGACCGCATAGGCGATACGCAGAAATCTTTTGAAGGCGAAATGTTGAACATTGACCATCATATTACCAACAAAGGCAATCCGTCGTGTACTTACGTGGACGCGAAACGGGCGGCGACTGCGGAAATTATCTACGAACTATTGGACATTATGCAAATTACCCTAACGAAAAAAATCGCTTCCTGCCTATATCTCGGTATGGCGACGGATACGGGATTTTTCAAATTTGCAAACACTACCGCTTTTACGATGAACGCCGTTGCAAATTGTCTTGAGGCAGGCGTTAAACCGAACGAAATAGCCGAATTTACGGAACAAAAGAGTTATGAAACCGTAAAGACAATGGCGGAAGCGATGAACACGCTTGAACTCTTCGCTGACGGCAGGGCGGCGGGTATTTTCTTAAACGAAGAACTTACGAAAAAAGCGGAAACCACCGAAGGATTTATAGACCAAATTCGTATTATCGAGGGCGTTGATATTGCCGTACTCTTAAAGTGCAACAACGCTCGCGAATGTCGCGTAAGTATGCGCTCCAAAGGCGCGAACGTAGCCAAAATCGCCGAAAGCTTCGGCGGCGGCGGGCATATAAGAGCCGCAGGCGCGACCCTTAATATGGGCTTCTACGAGGCAAAATCCGCCATAATGGCGGCGATTACTTTTGCGTTGAAGGGGTAAAACCTTACTTTTTTCTTTTCTCTCTTTTTTGAAAAAAAGAGAAAGAAAAAGAAAGTAGCAAAGAAAAAGAGAGAGAAAAAACTTTAATAAAAATAAAAGATATAACGCTGTAACTTTCGGTTGAATTATATAATAAAGTTTTCTTTCTCTCTTTTCTTTTTTGTTACTTTTTTCTTTTCTCTCTTTCTTTTTCAAAAGAAAGAGAGAAAAGAAAAAAGTAAATGTAAAAATTTTTATTTTTTGAGAAACAACTATGGACGGATTTATAAACATATTAAAACCCCCCGCGATGAGCTCTCACGATGTTGTGAACGCGGTTAGGAAAACTTTGCAGACAAAAAAAGCGGGACACGCGGGGACGCTTGACCCTGCGGCGGCGGGAGTGCTTCCCGTCGCAGTCGGCAGGGCTACTCGTTTGCTTGAATATCTTGCGCTGTCTGATAAAAGCTATCGCGCGGAGGTGCTTTTGGGGAAAGCAACCGTCAGCGGGGATTTGCTCGGCGAAGTTACGGAAGAAAGAGAAGTTGAATTTCCTGGCGAAGAAAAAATTTTGACGGCGTTAGAAAAATTTAAGGGCAAAATAATGCAGACGCCGCCTATTGTTTCGGCTATTCAAATAGACGGGAAACGCGCCTACGATTTGGCGAGAAAAAATAAAACGGTGGAAATTCCCGCGAGAGAAGTTGAAATTTTTTCTATGGATCTATTAAAAATTTATCCCGAAAAAAACACTTTTTTAATAGATACGAAAGTTTCAAAAGGAACGTATATCCGCTCTCTTGCGGTAGACATCGGAAAAGAATTAAACGCGCCCGCCGTATTAAAATTTTTGCTTCGGACAAGCGTTGGAAATTTTAAAATCGAAAACTCCGTCACGCTTGAAGAACTTGAAATTTTAAAAGAAAAAGCGATATTAAAAGCGGACGATTATTTAACGCATATTAAAAGATATAATCTTAATCCCAAGCGCAAAAAAGCGTTTTTAAACGGACTTTCTACCACCGAAAAAAATTTGCAACACGAGGAAATTTTATCGGTATTCTCTGACGACGAATTTTTGGGAATAGCAAAATTTAAAAACAACGAAGTCAAGCCGATAAAGGTATATGCGATATGAAAATTTTTAACGAAATACCTGATTTAACAAAAGAATATAAAAATATAGCGGTTGCGCTTGGAATGTTTGACGGAATGCATCTCGGGCATCAAAGCATCGTTGGGCGCGCTATGGAGCTTGCCAAAGAGACGAACGGAAAAAGCGCGGTCTTAACTTTTCAAAATCACCCGATGTCCGTTTTAGACGTAGACTGTATGCCGCTCGCTATCGGAACGCCCTATATTCGCGCCAAAATCATAGAAAATATGGGCGCGGATATTTTAATTGACATTCCCTTTACAAAAGAATTTTCGCTTATTACGCCGCTTGATTTTTTATCGCTGTTAAAAGAAAAACTCGCGCCAAAATATGTTGTCGTGGGGAAAAATTTTACGTTCGGCAGGGGCGGCGTAGGCGACGGCGATTTGCTTATTAAAGAAGGTAAAAACTTCGGGTTTAAAGCGGAGGTTTGCAAGACGGTTTTAAACGGCAACAAGCCTATTTCAAGCACTCGCATCCGCGCTCTCATAAAAGAAGGAAATTTAGAGGAAACCAATAATTTTTTGGGCAGACCTTTTTCATATATAGGCGAAGTTATCCACGGCGACGAGCGCGGAAGAAAAATCGGTTTTCCTACGGCTAATTTAAAAATCGAAGAAAAAAGAGCAACTCTTCCAAACGGCGCGTACGCGGTGAAAATAAAGTACGAAGATAAAGTTTATAAGGGAATGGCGAATATAGGCAACAATCCCACTTTTGACTTAAACGAAAAGCGGATTGAGGTAAACATTTTTAATTTTTCCAAAAATATTTACGGCGAGAAAATCGAAATAATGTTCGTAAAAAAACTTCGCGACGAAGTAAAATTTGAAAGCGTTGAAAAACTTACCGAAGCGTTAAGAAACGATAAAAAAAGAGCGGAAGAAATATTTGAAGTATAACGGTAAAAATTTTGAAAAGGAAGAGTTATGGATAAAACATTAAAAACGATACTGTCGGAACTTTTTGATTTAAGGAAAGACCTTGCGTCCCTTGAAGAAATTGCCGAAAGAATCCATTCCGGCGGCACTCTCAAGGGTACGAATATGTGCATTTTGGTGCTGGCGATTTTTATAGCCTCCATCGGGCTGAATATGAACAGCGCCGCCGTCATTATCGGAGCTATGCTTATTTCTCCGTTGATGGGCGTTATTATGTCCATCGGTTACGGTATGGCTACTTATGACAGCGGTTATGTTAAGGAATCCTTCTTTAAGCTCATTTTTCAAGTTACTCTTTCCGTCTTGACTTCCGCTCTGTATTTCACATTTTCTCCGATAGATACGGCGTCTTCCGAACTTTTGGCGCGCACGGAGCCGACGATTTGGGATGTGCTTATAGCTGTTTTCGGCGGATTAGCGGGAATAATCGGCAGCACGCGCATTGAAAAAAGCAACGTTATTCCGGGCGTCGCTATCGCCACGGCTCTTATGCCGCCTCTTTGCACCGCAGGTTTTGGCATAGCAAACCATTCTCCGAAATTTTTCCTCGGCGCGTTGTATCTTTTTTTCATAAACAGTTTCTTTATCTGTCTTACCACTTTTTTAATCCTAAAACTTGTTAAAGTCCCACCGAAGGCTTATGTGTCCGAGCATATTTTCAAGCGTCAGAAATGGGGGCTTTCGATTTTAGGCGTTCTGGTGATACTGCCGAGCCTTTATATGGCTTATAACAGCGTGTCCGACAATTTGCGGCAGTCGCAGGTCAAAAGTTACATTGAAAAAAACTTTAACACTTACGATATGCAGGTCGTATCGTATCGCATAGAGTCTGATAAAAAAGAACTGGAGCTTACTTTAATCGGCCGCAACATTACCGAAAACGAGCGTAAAGAATTTGCCGAAAAACTCCGTTCTTATCCGCGTTTAGCCGAATTAAACCTTCACATTATACAAAACGATTTATCAGGTACTGTTCGCGCCGAAGACTTGCAAAGTATGGTTGATAAACATTGGAAAACCGTGGGAGGAGCGACTTTAAACCAAACGCAGGAAGAATTGAAGAAATATAAGGAACTCGCTCTTTTATACGCGCCCGCGTATAAAAGAGCCGAAGAAGACAAAAAAATTCTTGCGAACATAAGGGCAAAAGCTCCGCTTATATTTCCTCAATTCGACGGCATAGAGGCGGCTTCCGTCGCTTCCAAAGACGAAAAGGGAAATGCGGTATATCGTCAAATGTTGGCTTTGGTTTATGTAAAAACTCCGATGCTACCGGAGGACAGCGTGCGTTTTCAAAATTGGCTGAACGCCGAAACGGGTATGGAGGTTACGGTTATGTATGCTGTAAAGCCGGTTGAAAATAAAGATGTTCAATAGGCAACCTCTAAAAACCATTCTTTTCTTTCTTTTTGGTTGCCTTATAAGAAAAAGAAAGCAGGATAAGTCTGCAAGCTGATAAAATAATATTTTTCTCTTATCGTCGGCTTATGATACAAGAAATATTTTTTCTTGCATAAAACACTTCTTTATGCAATAATATCAGTGTGTGTGTTTTTAGTTGCAAAAGGAGTTTTTTATGGCATTTAACAAAGATAATCTCTGCCTTATGACGGGTAACGCCAATCCGGAGCTTGCGAGAAAAATAGCCGATTGCCTTGATATGAAACTGTGCGACGTGGTCGTAGGTCACTTCAACAACGGCGAAATTCAAGTGATGATTGAAGACAGCATACGAGGCAAGGATATTTACATTATCCAGTCCACAAGCCAGCCCGTCAACGATAATCTTATGGAACTCCTCATTATGGTAGACGCGTGCAGGAGAGCGTCCGCAAACAGCGTAACCGCAATCGTGCCGTATTACGCGTATGCGCGTCAAGACCGGAAAACGAGAGGTCGCGAACCGATTTCCGCGAAACTTGTAGCAAATTTAATGGAAACAGCAGGTTGCGACAGAGTTATTACCGTGGATCTACACGCGGGACAAATTCAAGGATTTTTTGATATTCCCGTAGACCATATCGCCGCCGCCCCCGTTATTGCAAAATATTTGAGAGAACAAAATTACCCCGACGTTGTCGTGGTGTCGCCGGATTTAGGAGGCGTTACGAGAGCGAGAGTGCTTGCGGATTATTTGCAGGCTCCCATAGCCATTATAGAAAAACGTCGTCCGAAGCCCGGCGTTGCGGAAGTTATGAATTTAATCGGCGATGTTGAAGGGAAAACCGCCATTATAATAGACGATATGGTGGATTCTGCAGGTTCCTTAATCGAAGGCACGAAAGCGTTGGTGGATTTAAAAGTCAAAAGAGTGCTGGCTTGTTGCTCCCATGCGATTTTATCCGGCCCCGCAAAAGAGCGAATCGAAAGTTCGCCCCTTGAAAAACTGATAATCACGGACACTATCGCTCTGCCGGAAGATAAGAAAATGGATAAGATTGTAGTGCTTTCAATGGCCGAATACATAGCGGACGTTATCAAGTGTATTCAATCTCACGATTCGGTAAGCAAAATTTTTGACAAACATAAATAAAAGAGAGGCTTCGCGCCTCTCTTTTTTATTGCAAAATAAACTTTTCAAACACCGAATTGGAGAGTTTAAAGCCCTTTTCGGTTAAACGAATTTGATTTTTTTGCTTAAAGAGCAAATTTAAATTTTTTAGTTCCGCAAGCTCCTTTTCATAAACTCTTTCAAAATCCATACCGAATTTATTTTGAAAATCCTCGATGTTTAACCCATCCGCTTTCCTAAACGCGAGAAAAATATATTCAAAAATCGCGTCCTCTCTCGTCCTTTCTTCAATCGCGGCTGTTTTTAAATTATTGTTTATCTTTTGTATATATTCCTCAACCGAACAGTCGTTTTTATATCTTACGCCGCCAATAAAACTCGCCGCGCTTGCGCCTACGCCTATATACTCATCGTCGCTCCAATAGATTAAATTGTGCTTACATTCGTATCCGGCTTTAGCAAAATTGCTCACTTCGTAGCGTTTGTATCCGTATTTTGGAAGAATTTCGTTTACCGCGTCGTACATTTCTTCGACGGTTTCATCGCTTGGCAGAGCCAGTTTTTTTTCGTTTAACAGCTTAATAAGCGGCGTATTTTCCTCCAGCATTAGCGAATATGCGGAAATATGGGTCGGGGATAGGCTAACGGCTTTTTCAATATCTGCTTTTAAATCCGAAAGCGTTTCAAATGGGAGCCCGTACATTAAATCCAAACTTATATTTTGAAACCCCGCTTTTTTCGCCAAGTTTATGCAATCTTGCGCTTGTTTTGCCGTGTGTATTCTGCCCGCGTGTTTTAGAAGTTTGTCGTTAAAACTCTGCGCGCCCACAGAAATTCGCCCAATTCCCAAATTCAGCCAACATTCAAGCTTTTGCGGCGTTATCTGCGAAGGATTAGCCTCTATTGAGATTTCCTCGCATTTTGAAAGATTTATTTTCTTTAATGCGTCAAAAATTCGCGTTATCTCTGAATTTGTAAGTATGCTTGGCGAGCCGCCGCCTATGTAAACGGAAAAAATTTCTTCGTCCGTTTTTTCTATTTCCTTTGAGAGAGCGTCTATATAGGCGTCTGCGTATTTTTTATCGGTTATGGAGTAGAAATCGCAGTAATGGCATTTTTTTTCGCAAAAGGGAATATGTATATAAAGCCCCGTCTTTTTCATAAAACCTCCCACAAAAAAAGACCGTCGAAAAAATCGACAGCCTTATATGCAAAATGGTCGGAACGACAAGATTTGAACTTGCGACCTCTTCCACCCCAAGAAAGCGCTCTACCAAGCTGAGCTACGTCCCGAAAACCATTTCATTATACAGCAAAATTCTATTTGAGTCAAGCGAAAAAAAAACAAACTTGCGCGGCTTTGTTTCCGTATTGATTTTTCCGCAGTTTAGGCTTATAATTGAGAAAAATGAAATTATAGACAAAAGAAAGGCGGGCAAACCGACGGAAAAAATGTCTGAACCACAAAACAAGCAATACCGCGATTCTGTCTTTCGTCATTATTTTAAGGATAAGACTAGGCTTCTTTCTCTGTGCAACGCCGTTTTAGATACGGATTACACGGATACGGACGAGCTTGAAATAAAAAATCTTGACGAAGCG
>JAGBKP010000081.1 GCA_017635875.1 Selenomonadaceae bacterium
GCGGAAGCGAGACTCGCTATGGATACGATTATCCGCCGCGCGCGTGATTTTGAAGCGCGCGGACTTGAAAAAGAGATTTTAACCGTAGACAACCACGCCGACGGCGTGTATATTTATTTGAAACTTTTGGAGGAAGGCGACGAAAAAGGCGCGGAGCGGGTAAAGGAACTTCTAAAGGACAACGGCGGCAACCGCTCCGGCATAGCTTTCGGAGAGGTAGACCCCTTCGGCTACGTTCACGCCGACCAATTTACGCAACATCACACTTTCGGCAATATTCGCGAAGAAAAATTCGGCGATATTTGGCAAAAAGCAGAGCATCCCATTTTAAAGGGATTAAAGGACAGGAAACCGCTTTTAAAGGGGCGTTGCGCCGCTTGCAAATTTTTATCTTGGTGCAACGGAAACTTCAGAACGAGAGCGGAAGCAAAAACGGGCGATTTTTGGGAATCGGACCCCGCTTGCTATCTTACGGACGAAGAAATAAAAGGAGAAAACAGTTGATAATCTCTTGGAACACGACGAACGCTTGCAATATGTACTGCGCCCATTGTTACCGCGACGCAGGGGTTAAGGCAGACGAAGAACTCTCTACGGCGGAAGCGAAGAAACTTTTGACGGAAATCGCCCGCGCGGGGTTTAAGATAATGATATTTTCGGGCGGCGAGCCTCTTATGCGCCCCGATATTTTGGAACTTGTGGAATACGCCGCGGGTTTAAGCCTTATTCCCGTTTTCGGCACAAACGGAACGCTTATTACAAAGACTATGGCGGAGGATTTAAAAAAAGCCGGCGCGAAGGGTATGGGCATTTCCCTTGATTCGCTCGATAAAGACAAGCACGACAAATTCAGAGCGTATAAAGGCGCGTGGGAAGGCGCGGTTGAGGGTATGAGAAACTGCTTTGACGCAGGGCTTCCCTTTCAGATACACACAACGGTTATGGACTGGAATGAAAAGGAACTTGAGGCGATAACCGATTTTGCGGTGGAAATCGGCGCAAAGGCGCATCACTTTTTCTTTTTAGTGCCGACGGGCAGAGCCAAAACCATCGAGGAAGAGTCGCTCCGCGCCGAGGCTTACGAAAGCGTACTTACGCGAATTATGAAAAAACAGCAGGAAGTCGATATAGAGCTAAAACCCACCTGCGCGCCGCAATTTTTAAGAATAGCGGCGGAACTTGGAATTAAGACCCGCTTTCGGCGCGGCTGCCTTGCGGGGTTATCTTACGCCATAATAAGCCCCAAAGGGAAAGTGCAACCCTGCGCCTATTTAAATATGGAACTTGGCGACGTGCGTAAAACGCCGTTCGACGAGATATGGAAAAACAGCGAAGTATTAAACAAGTTAAGAACGCTTGAATACGGCGGAGGTTGCGGCAGTTGCAAATATAAGAGAGCCTGCGGAGGTTGCAGGGCGAGAGCCGCGTTTTACAGCGACGGCGACTATATGGCGGAAGAGCCGTGGTGTTTGTATATGGAAGAGCGCAAATAGAATTTTATATTTTATGTCAGCCGGTAATTGAATAAAGGTAATGCGGCGCAGGACGCGCCGCTGCGAAGCGTTTGCCGCAGGATGCGGCAAAGCGAGCAACGAAAAGTGCCGTGGACTCAAACTTCTTCAATAGATTTACTTTATATGTTACAGTCATTACTTGCAGGGTCGAGGGGCGGCGTCGCCCCCGTGCCTTTTTCTTTTTGCTTCGTTTTTCTTTTGGGCAAGCAAAAGAAAAATGAAGACCACTAAAGTAGAAATATTTGCAAAAATTCTCCAAAAAACATAAAATGAAAATTGCAAATAAACCAAAAACAATTACGAAAGATGTGAGTTTATGATAAAACTGATATTAACCGATATGGACGGCACGTTATTAGACGACAAAAGCCGGTTGCCGCCTGATTTTGACGAGATTATGTCAAGGCTTAAACAAAAGGGCGTAAAATTTGCGCCTGCAAGCGGACGGCAGTATTTTTCGCTGTTGCAGAGTTTCCCGAAATATAAGGACGATTTCATCTTTATCGCGGAAAACGGCGCGATTGCTTTTTATAAGGGCGAAGAAATAGCGTCTTTTCCGATGGACAAAGGCGAAACGGTGGAAATTTTAAATTCGGTTACGTCTCCGTCGGTATATAGAGTTTTTTGCGGCAAGCATAACGCCTATATATTAAAGCCGCAGGATACGGAAATTTTTAAGAAGGAAGTGCAAAAGTATTTTTCCTGTTATAAAGCGGTGGATTCTTTTGAAGAAGCCGACGACGTGCCCATAAAGATTTCATTCTTCGACCCCGAATATAAGGCGAGAGAACGCATACTTCCGAAGGTTATACATTACGAAAAGGATTACGAGGTCATAAATTCCTCCGACGCTTGGGTAGATATTACGGCAAAGGGCGTATGCAAAGGCAACACCCTTTTAAAAATGCAGGAAATTTTTAACGTGGAGAAAGAAGAAACCGCCGCTTTCGGCGATTATATGAACGATATAGAGATGCTTGAAAATTCCGGCTACAGTTACGCGGTGGAAAACGCCCACGAGAATTTGAAGAAGGCTGCAAAATTTATCGCGCCGAAAAATACGGATTACGGGGTCACAAAGACCATAAGAGAGCTTTTGGACGAAGGTTTTATGGGGTGAGGCTATGAAAACCGATTATCATATGCACTTTGAATACGGCGATTATGACGAAAACTGGGTGAAAGGTTTTTTTGACGCGGCGAAAGCGCGTGGAGTAGAGGAACTTGGCATAACGGAACACAGCCACACTTTCCCCGAATTTGAAGAACTTTATTACGAGGATTTAATCCTTGACGATTCGTTTATCGGAAAATTTCAAAAAAGTTGGTTAAAAAAGAATAAATTTAAACATACCATAAAGGATTATTTCGACTTTATGGCGAAATTAAAAGAGAAATACCCCGTTAAAATCGGTATCGAAGTCTGCAATTTTCAAAATCAAGACAAAGTGAAAAAAATTCTTGAAAATTACGACTTCGATTATATTATAGGCTCCGTGCATTTTTTAGACGGCTGGGCGTACGATTCTTCGGAGATAAAATCCGAATGGGATAGGCGGGATTTAAGGGATATTTACGAAATTTACACGAAAGAAGTCGAAAACCTCGCCGCGTCGGGGCTTTACGACGTTTTGGGGCATCCCTTTAACATTCGCCTGTTTAAGTATATTCCAAGTTTTGACGTAACGCCGTATTTGAAACGGGTTGCAAAAGCGTTAAAGAACGCGGATATGACGGCGGACATAAACACGGGAACATTGTATCGTTACCCTATCGCGGAGATTTCGCCGTACCCCGATTTTATGAAAATCGCAAAAGAAGAAAATTTGACGGTGATGACTTCTTCGGACGCGCATAAGCCGGAAGACGCGGGAAATTATATAGACGACGCGATAAAATACGCAAAATCCTTCGGATTTACGGAAACGGTTACTTTTAACAAACGAAAGAAAATTTTGAATAAAATTTAAATTAAGACAAAAGTCCCATTTCATATTCTTTTCATTGTTGGTAGAATGGCTTTACGAGTGTAATTTAAGGTGGTAGTTTTCTGATTTTTTTATGATTTCCTCATAAGAAAGGAGAATCCACGTGAAAAAATTCCAAATTATCTTGGCATTATTCGTATGTATTGCGGCGTTATTTGCTTTCTTCGGTTGCGGCGGCGGGGATATGACCGTCAGGAGCAGCGTGTCGAACAAATCAGGCGACTCTGAAAAAAAGGAGTATCGTCATAAGGTTACGCTTATCACTATGGATCAAGGCTCGAATTACTGGCAGCTAATCGACGCAGGTTGCAAAGAGGCTGCGGAGGAACTCGGCGATGTTGAATATAAGTGGACTGCGCCGAACAATCACGATGCAAAAGAACAGGGTGAATGCATTAAAAAAGCCGTTGCGGACGGCGCGGAAGCGATTATAATTTCCTGCGTATCTCCGACCGAAGTTAATTCTTATCTTGAAAAAGCTAAAGAAAAAGGCGTAAAAATAATATACGTAGACAGCGCGGCGACGGTTGAGGCTACGGCTACGCTTGAAACGGACAGCTATAAAGCGGGAATTGCCGCAGGCAACGCTATGCAGCAAGC
>JAGBKP010000082.1 GCA_017635875.1 Selenomonadaceae bacterium
AAACCACTATATCGTATGCGAAGCGAAAACAATTTACCCCGGCACAGAGCCTTATGCAGCGGTAATGTGCATAAACATTTTTGAAGGGAAAGCGTCCCTTGTGGGCGTTGCTCCGCTTAACGCGGGAGATACTCTTTGCGGGTATGCGTTTACTTGGTGAATGTCAATATAATCTTTAATGTTGACATAGCCAGAGCTTTATATTGACACAAATAGCAGAGCCGCCTTGCACTTTGCAGGGCGGCTTTATTTTTATATAGGGAGGCAGAGCAATGAAAGTATTTATAAATCCGGGGCACGGAACGAACGACCCCGGCGCGTGTGGTTTCGGTTTAAAAGAAGCGAAAGTGGCGGCGAAAATCGGGGCGATTTTAGAAAGAAAGTTAAACGCGGCGGGAATAGAAACTAAAAATTTGCAAACGGACGAGTTTGGATCTATTCCCGTTATAGCGAACGAATGGGGCGCGGATTTGTTTGTGAGTATTCATTGCAACGCCGCGAACGCCGTCGCAAGAGGTACGGAAGTTTTGGTTTATCGCTTCAATTCGCAGGGAGCGACTTTGGGAGAAAAAGTGCAAGAGAGCATTGTGGCTAGACTTGGCACGGTTGACAGAGGATTAAAAGAGCGTCCCGGGCTTTACGTTCTTCGCACTACCGATATGCCGTCCATACTTATTGAAACAGCTTTTATCGACGAGGCGCGGGATAACGCTTTACTGGCGAGTAGGCAGGAAGATTTTGCGGACGCAATATCCGTCGGCATACTCGCATACGCAGGAATAAACGCGCTTTCCGATATTGCCAGCACTCGCAAAATCGCGCCGAACGGAGAGCCTTACGACCAAAACGATATTGATTATTTGCTTGGCGAAGGCTATACCCTCGCGAACGCTTTGTCTTTTCTCGACACTACGGATAAATATTCTAACAGCGATATGAAAGCGGCGGCAGAATATGCGGAAAGTCGCGTAGGAAGTACGGGCTACGGAAACAACGGTTGTACGGAATGGGTAAGGCGTTTTCTGTTGAAAGCCAACCACCCGTTTGGACAGCTTATGACGGACGGCAGTCAAGGAAATTTGATGTGGGTGCCGAACATTATGAGTTACGCAAAAGAGCACGGTCTTTGGAAAGAAGCGGAGGAAGGCGGCGCGTTGGGCGATATTTGCCTCTTGGAAACGAATTATTGCAAAGCCGACGGACCCGACCACGTCGTTGTCGCTTGCGGCGACGGGAATTATTGGGGCAATTCTTCAAGCAGAAATAAGATTGTGAAAAGCTCTATCGCGGGAGATTATGGCGCGGATAATGTTTACGGTTACGTTGCGACGGGCAGCGGCGCAGGAAAAGCCGTAAGCGGGAAATGCAGCCGAACGGCAGCCGAAATTGTCGGCGACGCGGGAAGTACGTCTTGCGTAAACCTCGCGCCGAACGGTATGGTTTACGAAGAAAACGACATTCAATATCTTGTTGGAGAAGGTTATACGGTTGACGACGCTATTATTGAATTATCAAAATCTCCAAAATACAATTCTGCTCCGGCGCGTATCGCGCCGAACGGAAAGCCTTACGAACAAAACGACATAGATTATCTTGTGAAGAAATGCGGCTATACGTTAGACGCGGCAATTTCCGAATTATCTATGGCGGATAAATATATTAAATAGTATGGGAGGCAAGCGGAATGACTGTTTACAATGAAAACGGCGTGTCCGAATCGGACACCGGGAGTATCGAACGAATTGCAAGCCTCGCGAGAAAATACGAAAGTAACGGCGATCCTGCTTGCGTATCTTCAGGCGTTGGCGATGTTGGCGGTATTTCATACGGGCTTTATCAGTTGTCGTCGAATGTGGGGAGCGTTGATGAATTTGTAGCGTGGCTTACGGAATATCCAAAGCCGGAATATGCAAATTACGGAAAACTGCTGTCTATGAATAAAGTCAATAGCAAAGAGTTTATCGCAGATTGGAAGAATATCGGATATGTTGACCCGGGCGGTTTTGGTATGCTTCAAGACGAGTACATCAAAGAGATGTACTACGAGAAAGCCTCGAAAATGCTTTGCAAAGAGAATTATTGCGCCGACAAGCATACGGACGCTATGCGGGCGGTTATATTATCTCGCGCCGTGCAGAACGGCGTTTCCGGGTGCGTAAGCGTGATGAAAAACGCGGTATCGTTTATAGACAAAGGAGAGAACTGGAATCTTTCGTATGTTGACGATAAAGCCTTTGACGGCGATATGATAAGGGCGATTTACGATTTTCTTATTGATGAATGCGATTCTGCCACTCTCCACGGCGACATTATTTGCAGAAGCTTTTACGGTTTTTGCAAAGGAAGCGCGAGCGTTATTTACGGCTTACGCAGTCGCTTTGTTCGCGAAAAGGCGGACGCTCTTTCTATGTTGGGAGGCGCGAACAATGACGCTTGACGAGGCTATAAAACACGCCGAAGAAAAGGCGCGGGAATGTGGAAAATGCGCCGAAGAACACAGAGAACTTGCCGCTTGGTTGAAAGAACTAAAGTGGTATCGGGAAAGAGAGCGCGATATGCTATATGTCGGAGTGAGGGCGTAGCTATGTTGATAGACGAAGTGGAAGTTACCGTCCGAGGTTATGCAGATATGGACGAAAAGGAGATAAGAAAATATATTTCTTATATTCAAGAGCACGACGCCAAAAATCTCAAAGGCGGGCGATTGACTAAACTCACAATAAGCCCCGCGCCAACGGGCGAAGTAAACCTCAATTATGTGTTCGGTATGCCGAAATTTGAGCGTATTAGGCGAATAACCGGCTATCTTGTCGGCACTATCGACCGTTGGAATAACGCTAAAAGAGCGGAGGAAAAGGAACGCGTTAAGCATAGCGGAGAGTAGGACAACCCCGGCAGGAGAGCGAACGCCCTTCTTGCCGGGGATTTTTCTGTTTTGGGAGGGCGACGATATGAAGAGGAAAGAAGAAATTCTGCAAGATATAGAAAGATTAAAAGCCGCAAGCCCAAGCGACGGGCTGTCGCTGTTTGCTCAACTTGAAGAAGCCGTAAACGCGTATTTTACGCCGCAAGAGAAATTTGAAAATTTAATTTGCGAGTGCGCCTATCAAATGGCTTTTAACTATGAATACAGACATACAACCTTTGTCAATCAAGAGCCAATGCACAAATTCAGCGAGAATTATCCAAAAGGTTATGAGGATTTAAGAGAGCTGTTTGACGGCGACGGAGTATGGGAAGAAATCGAGAAAATGCCGGAAACTACATTTGCGGCGGCGTTTCAGCGTTTCGTTCCGGAGGTGTCCGATTCGGACACGGGCGGCGCAAAGATGATAAATCCGTACATTAACGAATGGACGGCGCGGGTGCTTGCTTCTCGCGAGGGTATTATTCCCGCGCTTACGGAGATTAACGACTTTTGCGAACTCGACGCGAATAATCAAGGGCTTTCGGTATATTTTGAGGAACACGGCGGCATAGCGTCCGCGCCAACGCATAAAGAAATTGCCGAGCGTGTCTTTTCGTCGGGCGGCTACGCCGAAGTTATACGCGCCTTCAATCTTTCTAATGTTCACATTCCAACTTATATAGATAATTAGGTCGGCGAAACTCTGCCGCGCCTTGATATTTCGCCCCACTTGGACAATTTGCCTGTCCAAGTGGGGCGTTTTTTTTTATTTGCCGAAAAAAAGTTTGAATTTTTTGGGAGTAGCGGAAGTTTAAATCTCTCCGATTTGCCGTCAATAGCGAAGGGAACGAAATTATAAAATTTTATAATCAGAGTATTGACAATAATAATTCAGTATGATAATATAATAACCGTAGCAAGGAACACAACAGTGAACGACGCCTGACAAAGCCCGCGTTGACGGAGGAGCGGGGTGCGGGAGCTAAGGAAAAGCCGGCTACCATCGAAAAGAAGCAAGACCTGTTGAAAAGAAGCAAGAAACGCCGAATAATCAGGATTGAGCGGGGGAACATACAATGAAAGTAAAATTAAAAGCAATAATGGATACGTGGACAATTATTGAAAAGTTTCGTATCGACTTCAAGCAGACGGACGACAACACCGTTGAAATATCCGAAGCGGACTACAAAAGAGTTTGGGACGCTTACGGAGATAAGAAATACATCGAGAACTTAACAAACCTTAGCCGCGGGCTTTGCAGTCACGGACATATCTATTAAGAATACGGAGGAATTGAAAATGAATGAGAGATTAGAACAATGCGTAAAACAGAATAAGTGGGAAATTGAAAAATTAGAAAAGTCTGTGGCAGAGTATAAGAAAAATCTTGCGGAAGAATTAAGAAAAGCGGCAGACCGTATAGAGAAAGCTGAAGCAGCGTTATACCAGCCTGAAATGAGCTCGATAAACTCATACATTGAGTTAATCGAAAATGCTCAAACGGATTTAATTGCTGCATACCAACACAGAACGACTCTTAAATATATTTTCGGCAAATAAGTCAAAACAAAGGAGAGGTATTATGGGTTACACAGTAAACAGCGTCAAAAAGGCTTGGGCAAAAGCGGACGAGCTTTTCCCCGGCGATTATCAGCGCGACGCGCAGGCTTCGGAAGGAGCGGGTTATCCTATCTATATGAGCGCGGCGAAGGGGAGCAACGACCATATCAGCGACCTTGGGTGCCGCTTGGAAGTCAACATCGGCGCGGAATCCATAAATATCTGGATACAAGAAGATCCCGAAATCACGGAGCTTAAAAAAGAAGTTTCGGAATTAAAAGCCGCTTTAGAGAAAGAGGAAGAATGGACACCGGCGAAAAACGTCGGCACAAATATGAAGCAAGAAGACTATTTACATCTTGAGAACAGCGGCGACGTTATGACAGATGAAAAAGCGGTTGAGTGGATCAGTGAAGAATTTGGATTTAAACCGGAAGCGGTGAAAATAAGAAGAAAAGCACAGACTTACGAAGTCAACCGCCATCACAGATTAAGAGAGAGCGCGGTTTATGAGCGCAAACCTCTATATTGCGCGACTGATTGGAACTATGTAAGATTCGACATTATCGGAAATCTCTGTTGGCAATATGAAGCAATAAACGGGTATTTATATCCTTACGAAAACTAAAACAGTATCGGGCGGGAATAAAATCTTCCCGCCCAAGAACAGAAAGGAGCAAATAAAAATGACGGAAGACGAAAGAGAAAATCTCGAATGGAGAATAAAACACAGCCGAGAAACGGCGGAGAAAGCGAGATTAAGAGGAGATATGGAAACCTACTATCAGTTGAAGGGACACATATCAAGATTGGAAAAGGAATTAGCGGAATAAGCCGCAGGAGGGCAAAATGGAAACTACAAAAATAGAAGTTGAAATTACGGAACATCGCCATTGGACAATGGAGAGCGTCCGGCAAGTCTGCATAGAAAACGGCTTATACACTCGTGGCAATAACGCAGAGTATGGGCGTATGTTGGGAATGGTGGAGAGCAGTTATCCGAGCAACGAAACCATACACGAGGTAGCGAAGGACATTCTGGAGCATAGCGAGGAACAGACGATAACCAATATTATGTTCCTGCTCATCAACAAAGCCGTGACAACATTTCTTGAAGAGGAAGAACCGGAGGAGAAAATATGACGGAACTCGTAAAAGTGCTTATGAGGCGCGACGGACTAACGCGAGAGGAAGCCGAAGAACTGCGCCGCGAAATGCAAGAGCGTATGAACGACGGGGAAGACCCGGAAGAAATACTACTCGAAGAAGGGTTAGAGTTGGATTATTTTATGGATTTGTTGCCGGATAATCCGCTTTGTATATCATAAGCCGAAACGCTCCATTGTGGAGCGTCCGGGAAAGACGGCAACTTTTCCGCTGATGAAGGCAAGCCGAGAGGAACAAAAAGAGGGTGAAAAAATGAAAACCTTTATTTTTACCGATATAAGGCACGACAACATATTTGCGCCGCTAACAATAATAAAAGGACAAAGCCCTGCGAAAGCTATAAGAGCGCATTTGAATACGAAAATTCGTCGCGCAAAAGATAAAGATGAGAAAAAATATTGCGACTACATAGTGCAAGAATGCGTTGTTGACGGCGATGGAAATATTAAACTTAAATACCGCGCACCTCAATGTTGCTATGTTCGCGACAATTAAAAAAGACGATTTAAACATAGGGAGGGTTGAGAATGGAGGAACTGAAAAAGTTTGAAGTGGGGCAATGCTATTACACAAGAGCTAATGGCGACCATAACCTCATATATGCGTATCAAGTTACGAAACGCACGGCAAAGACGGTTATCCTGCAAGACAGTAGAGGAAAGATTATCGGGCGGCGCAAAATAAGTGTTTATCAAGGGTGCGAAACCGTCAGCCCCAAAGGAAGCTACTCAATGGCACCACTGATTTGCGCAGATAATGTCCTTCCGGGAGAGGGAACATTACGGGATCGCATAGAGGCGATATACAGAAAAGAACGTGGAGAAAACGAGGCCGAGCGATGCCGATTGATGATAAGGCAGAGAATGAAGATGATGTTTGATACGCTTCAAAGTGGGAAGGAATAACGGCATGATTGATTATGAGGCTTTAATTCTCGAAAGACAGGAAGAAAGAGATTTATGGGAGTACGGGTGTGTAGATGTTGACGAATGTTCAAGTTGCAAATTCCTCTCGGAATGCAGAAAAGCCGGCGAGGGGAAAGGCGAATTTCCTATATGCCCGCACCAAGGGAAAGGAAGAGATATGTATGATTGACAAAAATGGCAAGGAAATTGTAACCGGAGATATTGTGAAAATCGAGGGCGCATATTTCAAAAACGACAACGGACTTTATTTCGTGACACATTCGCAAGGCGACAAAGATTGGAGCGGGTCTGGTCACGGATTAAAAAGAATTGGGAAAAGAGGGAAAATCAGTCAAGCAAAATATAGCACTTCGTTTTGGCCTATCTGTATATTTACCAACGATAGAGTTAAGCGTAGCGAGGGAAATGCGTGGAACAAAGAACACGCGAAAATTGAAATCGTTGACGGCATACCTTTAAACGGAGTAATTGAGTTTTTCCGCGAGAGAGTAAAAAGCACCGAAGAACAAATAAAACGCGAGATATATAATTGCGGGAAAGACGCTCCAACCGTAAAGGAAGAAATGGAGATAAAGGCTCATTACGAAAGCGTAATAGAATATCTGACAAGCAAATAGTCCGTGTCCGATTCGGACACCAGAGCCGAAACGCTCCACAAAGGAGCGTCCGGAAAAGGCGGCAACTTTTCCGCTGATGAGGCAAGCCGAATGGAGGGTAAATATGGCGAAAAATCAAACTCAAAAAGTAACCGTGAGGTTATATGTCCCGAACGGAAGACAAACTATTCACGGATTCCCGCTTACTAAGCCCATAAATGTATATAGGCAAATACGAAAAGACAAAGACGGGCTTCCTTTTATCCAGTACGCGGGAAAACAAATATACATTCGCCCGGCGCATTATTTGTATGATTGTTATGAAGAGTGCGAACGCGATAAAGCGTGGGTATAGTCCGTAGCCGTCTGCGGGCGGCTGTGGGACGATTTGAGGAGTGAGGCATATAAAACTACTTAGAGAGTGAGAAAACCTCGCAGAGAAAGCGACAGGCGGCGGAAACGCAAATGGAGGCGAGCTTATGGCAAAGACAGAGTATATTTACTATAAAGACAAATACGGTTTTGCATCTAATATTCCTACGGTTGATAAATATAATCCTCATCGCACAGAAGAAGTAATCCGTGATGAAATTGTCAATAAATACGGATGTGAAATCATCACCGAAAAGGAATTTCACGAAATCAGATTTAATAACGCTATGGCGCGTATGAAAACGCTTTTTGAAAATGAGGACATCGGAAAGATTTTTGGCTGGCTTTCCAATAACATAAACACCTATTCAATAAAAGCGTTTAGTCAGTTGTCCGGTGTAAAATTGTCCCGAACTTGGAAGAAACGCAAAGAACAGTTGATAGAATATTACGGCGACAAATATGTAGAATGGCGCAAAGCCAAAGACGAGGCTATCGCCGCGAATGAAAAAGCTAAAGCCGAAAAAGACGAACAGGAATGGCGGGAAGAATTGGCGCGAATTGAAAAAGAATATCGAGCGGGCAAAGCAATTAGTGGGCGAGAGTTTCTCAATCTTTGTGACGAATACAAAATAGATACACATATTCGCACAAGAGGATTCGTGTTAAAACAAGTCAGCAGTATTCAAAAAGACGGGCGTATTTGGGTAAATAAAAAAGCTAAATACGCCGAGGGTTTCAGAATTGCTTTACATAGCCTTAACAGAGCTATGGGAATTGAGAAAGAATAAGGCTATAATCGCGAGAAACGCCGTCAGGCAAATTTAAAATGCTAAAGGATATAGAAATATAGGGAAATTATTTAAACATCATACAGAAGCCCCTAGAGGGCTACGGAAGCATTATCAAGAAAGGGGAAATATAAAATATGAATGAATACGAAGAAAAACAAGAGGCGCGTCGGTTGTATTATTTAGAAAAAGCCGAAGAAGCAAGGCGCGAATCCGACGACCGCTGGGCGCGTGCGCGGAAAATGGGGGACGCGATTCCTATGGGACAGCCTATACTTGTAGGACATCATTCAGAAAAGAGCCACCGCGCATATCTTAAACGAATGAACAATCAATACGATAAGGCAATGGAACTTTCCGGCAAAGCCGATTACTACGAGCGGAAAGCGGAAAGCGTAGGAAAAGGCGGTATCAGCTCCGACGACCCGGACGCTATTCAGAAGTTGACGGAAAAACTGGATAAATTAAAAGAGTTTCAAGAACAAATGAAAGCCGCCAATCGCGCCGTCCGTATGAAGGATATTGAAAAAGGGAATGCGAAACTTCGCGAACAAGGATATACTGATAAACAGATAAAAGAACTTCGAGAGCCGGACTTTTGCGGGCGGATAGGCTATCCCGATTATCAATTATCAAACAACAACGCAAATATTCATCGAATTGAAGGGCGAATAAAAGAGCTTCAACAAAGAAAAACCCGCGAAGAAACGAGCGAAGTTATCAAGAATGATTTATACGAATACAAGGTAGAAGATAATCGTTGTCAGTTTATCTTTGACGGAAAGCCGGAAGATGAAATAAGAACGATATTAAAATCGAACGCCTTTAAATGGTCGCCGAATCGCGGGGCGTGGGTGCGTCAAGCGTCCTCGGCGGGGCATTACGCCGCAAAACTTGTACGGAAGGAATTGGAGAAATTCGTTGAAGGAGGAGAATAATATGTATAAGTATTATCTTACGCAACGGGGCATTGCCCCCGGCTGTCAGCCGAACGATTTTACATCTTGGGAAGAAACGCCGAACGGCGAACTCACCAGCGGAAAACGCTGTTATGGAATCATAAATTATAGGCGAGAACTTTCGCCGGAAGAAATATCAATGCATGAACTGATACCGCATAGTGATGAAACAAGGTTACGAGAAAATAAACCTTTTAAGGGTTGGGATAAATTTGCAGAAAATACCGGGAAAGGAACTTACGACGATTATGCAAAGCCGGGAGATATTGTTGACGAAGAAACTTTTGATTATTTTCTGGGAATTTTGCCGCCGGCTATGATGAAACGAGGCTATTTACAAGTAGGAGAACCCTATCGTATGGCGAAAGCGGAAGATGGCACATACAAAGAAACGTGGATGACATTTGTCAAAGAGGGCGAAAAATATTTCTATCTCGGTCATTGCTTTATAGGAGAACGCAAACATCGAGGATAATATTACGCTAAAAAGCCGCCCGAACGGACGGCTTGATTTTTATAAATTGATATGCTATTATAATAATTGAAATATGAAAGGGGGATATTGGATTATGAAAACAACAAGCGAAGAATTAGAAGCCGAACAAGCGCATATCGGCAATTACATAAAAGCGCGATTATTGGAAAGCGGGCAAACGATAAAAGAAGTGGTAAATAAAATGAACAATATGTTCCCCGATCGGGCTGAACATTATCAGACAACATCAAGTCAAATAAACGCCGCG
>JAGBKP010000083.1 GCA_017635875.1 Selenomonadaceae bacterium
CCAAGGACTCTGCCGCCGAGCGCCAAAACGTTCGCGTCGTTGTGCGCGCGCGCCATTTTTGCGGAAAAAACGTCGGAGCAAAGGGCGCAGCGTATGCCTTTGATTTTGTTGGCGGATATGGATATGCCGATACCGGTGCCGCAGAGCACGACGCCTCTTTCGCAGTCGCCAGAGATTATTTTTTCGCATACCATCTTTGCAATGTCGGGATAATCTACGGGGTCATGAGAAAAGGTGCCAACATCAACCACTTTTATATCGGGAAATTCTTTCAAAACGAGTTTAACTTCTTCTTTTAAATCCACCGCTCCGTGGTCTGAACCTACGACAATATTCATAATTTGCCTCCGTATCGCATAAATAAGCTTTGATACCCTAAATTTTAAGCAATATTAAAGCCCTTGTCAAATATATTTTGAGAAAATTTATTAAAATGCCGTAAATCCGTATTATTTTTTCGTTAGAAAAAATAATTTCATTCGTCAGCATTTCAACAAAGCGGCAGGGAGTAACAAAAGGAAAACTTCCCATGAATACGCAAATAGTTACAGTAATTATGCCGCTAAAATGAAACATACGCATTAAAAATAGTTACAGTAATTATAAACTCCCTCGCCTTTATAAGCGAGGGAGTTACCGTTATTATTTATTGTTATTGGTTGAAGACTTGGAATTCCGTGGGGTTTATGACAAAAATGATGAAAATTTTGACATTTGCAGGAAATCAGCGCGGTTTTATTGAATGTTCATATGGGCATCTCTAAAAACCTTACTTTCTTTTTTCTCTCTTTCTTTTGCCTGTCCTCCCTTGCTGGGGATAAGAAAAAGAAAGAAAAGAAGGTTTTTTAGAGATTACCATATATCATATGGTAAAGAAAGGGGTACCGACTTGAAAGACGAAACAGTTCACATATCTTACGCAATGTACGACAAAACGGGGGCATTCGCTAAAATCGCGGGTACGGCTATGCTCTCCTTGCTGCATAACACAAAATCAAAAGTTTGCGTTCATCTCTTGCACGACGATACGCTGACGCAAGAAAACAGAAACAAATTTATAAAACTTATCCGTTCTTACGGGCAGGAGATATGCTTTTACAATGTGGAAAAACTCTTGCCGGAAGCATTCGCCAAAATCCCCGAGGGGGGGCGTTTCAGTAAGGCTACATTATATCGCCTGCTTTTAAACAGATTTTTGCCCGAAGACGTTGAAAAAATTATTTATCTTGACACGGATACGATTGTAACTTGCGATATACTTGAGCTTTATAGTGAAGAAACGGGGGAAAACGGCATAGCCGCCGTATCTGAAAAGGCTTTAACCAATAATCGTATGTTGAAAAAAGCAATTTGTAACGACGGCTATGTGGATGAGGATAGATATTTTAACGCGGGCGTACTTTTGATAAATCTTGAAAAATTAAGACTTTTTCCCAATTTATGTATAGACGGTTTAAATCTTTTGCAAAATCACCCCGAATGGGATTGTTTTGACCAAGATATATTGAACTATTATTTTGCGAAGGATTATCGCCTCTTGCCCCTTCGATACGATATTTTCACAATAGTGGAACGATTGGATAACCGTTACGAAATAAAAAGCGGAATTTATCATTACGCGGGGATGGATATAGACGTCTTTAAAAGCGGCGATGTGTATAATCGCGAGTGGTTCAAGTATTTTATAAAGACGCCGTGGTTTGATGCGGATATGCTGATTAAAATCTTCGACTTAACGCCGTCAAACGACAACTATCGAAGAGAACTCTTGCGCGGCATATTTAACGCGACAAGGGGCAAACGCTGCGTGTTTTTTAGCGCAGTCGAAAGCGAAGAGGCGGCGCGCGTGCTTTTTAAAATGTCGCCGTTCGAGCGGTTTGTCGGGATTGGAGCGATTGAAAACAGTCTTGATATTGAAACATTGGTAAAAGAAATGCGAAACCTTGCGCCGGGCGAGATAGGCGTTCTCTGTTTCGGAAATTACGCGTATATTCGCGACAATCTTGCGATAAATAATCTTAAAGAAAACGAAGACTTCATAAACGGAACGGCATTCCTGCCGCCGGCAAACGGAGGCGATCCTGTTTACGGCAAGGAGATTATACAGAGGATATAGGAGGCGGCTTAAAATGCCGTAAATCCGTATTATTTTTTCGTTAGAAAAAATAATTTCATTCGTCAGCATTTCAACAAAGCGTGCGGGAGGAGGGAGATTTAGACTCCCCCCTTCCTCCGATTGACACCCCCACTTTAGAAGTGGGGGACATCTCAGCTTTGTTATAAATATGACAACGGACGAAACAATAAACGTATCGTACGCCATATACGATAAGAACGGAAGTTTCTCAAAAATCGCGGGAACGGCGTTTTTATCGGAAACGGAGGGCGGCGAGTCGCTCTATGGAGGAGCGGTAATTCAAAGAATGTTCTAAAATAAAAAGACCCCTGAAAGGGGTCTTTTTTCTCCGCAAGGTCGCGAAACTTGCGGAATATATGCACTTTAGAATTTACACTGTCATAATAGCATACTATTTATCTTTTTGCAAGACTTTTATGGAAATTACTTGAATATTGTGTTATAATGTTCCTGCCGTGTACCACCGGCCGAAAGGAGGTGGATATATGCGCTTTAGAATAAGCGATTTTCTCTTCAATATAATTGCGGGAGTTGTCGCTAACATCATTTTCAACGCGCTGATTTGGCTTTTACAATAAGTTTCGGATTAAACACGGCAAAGCTATCAGGTTCCCTCGGAAGTCGCGACTCGCGGAGGGAGAAAAAGCCCCTTTACGGGGCTTTTTTATTTCCCATATCTTCGGCAATAGTCGAAAAGTCAATATTAACGTCGCTTTTTTTAGTGACTTTAACTTCCCATTTTTTCAAAATCTCAATCGCTTTTTCGGCGACTTTTGGAAGAAGTTTTTGCATATCGCCGGACAGCCCTACGCCCGCGTTTAAGTCGTAAGGCTCCGCGCCTATTACGACAACTTCCTTCGGGTATTTATCGGTAACCTTTAAGAGCGCGAGCACATCTTTTATGCCGACCTCGTGAGCGGAGATTTTATCCTCAAAATGCGCGAGTACGTCGCCACCTGTAAAACAAAACACTTTTCCCTTTTCGCCGCCGCTGTTGACAGAATCAATTATCAAGAGTTTCTCTGTTCCCGTAATAAACTTTGTAAGCTCAATTCCCAAAGTGCCGCCGTCAATAAGCTGAACGCTCTCGTCAAATGTGTAGTTTTTGTCTAAATATTCTACAACGCGAACGCCAAAGCCTTCGTCGGTTAAAATCACATTTCCCACGCCAAGCACGGTAACGAGGGGAGTAGACAGATTATCCATATTAAGCCTCCGTCTTTTCTTTGACAACTTTATAAAGATAATCGCGCCACTCGTCAAGTCCTTTTTCCTGCGTACAAGAACATTCGATAATCTTTACAGTGGGATTAAGCGCGGTAATATCCGATTTTGCGCTTTCTAAATCAAAATTGCAAAACTTTAATAAGTCTATTTTATTTAACAAAGCGACGGCTGATTCCTTAAAAATCAGCGGATATTTTAAAGGTTTATCGTCGCCTTCGGTTATAGAAAGCACAACGGCGCGTTCGTCCTCTCCCACGCGAAATTCTGCGGGGCATACAAGATTTCCGACGTTTTCGACGATGAGCAAATCAAGCGCGTCTAAATCAAGTTTAGCAGCGACTTTAGCCACCATAGCCGCGTCAAGGTGGCAACCTCCGACGGTATTTATCTGCACGACCTCCACGCCGTATTTTTCAACCCGCGCCGCGTCTTTATCGGTGAATAGGTCTCCTTCGATAACGGCGATTTTAATTTTATCTTTAAGTTTTGCGATAGTTTTTTCAAGGAGAGAGGTTTTTCCCGCGCCGGGCGAGCCCATAAGGTTTAAGACGAAAACTTTCTTTTCGGCGAAGAGTTTTATATTTTCGTCGGCTATTTTGTCGTTTTCGCCTAAAATGTTTTTCATTACTTGTATTTCCACGATTAGCATCTCCTTTTGATTTTTTTATTGTTAGATAGTAATTTTTAGGTTGGTTGCTGTTGAAGAGTTTTAGCATAAATTTTACTTTTCGTTTCTGTACTTTCTTTGCTCGTGCAAAGAAAGTACCAAAGAAACACGCAAGGGGTTTTCACCCCTTGACCCCACACTTTATTCAATCTATCTTTATTCGTGCTAACATCGTGCCTATTGAAAAAGGTTGTTACTACGCTACTGTTCGTTGTCCGCTAAAATCGCATCACGCGATTTAGGCGGACGCGCCCCCGTCCTTGGGGGCGCACTCAACATTTACTTCTATATTTTGAAATCATAGTTTGTTGCTATCAATAGTTTGTAAAAGTTACATCGCTTTTTTCTTTTAAGCACAAACCAAGTAGCGGTAATGCGGCGCAGGACGCGCCGCGCGAAGCGTTTGCCGCAGGACGCGGCAAAGCGAGCAACGAACATTTGCGGAGACTCAAACTTCTTCACCTGCCACGATGTAAACCGCTTTACTTGCAGGGTCGAGGGGCGGCGTCGCCCTCGTGCCTTTTTCTTTTTGCTTCGTTTTTCTTTTGGGCAAGCAAAAGAAAAATGAAGACAACGAAAAGTAAAATATAATGCCATCCTCTTTAGAAAGTCACAAACTTGAAAAACAACATCCACTAAAATCAGTATTAGTCAAAAAATCAATTCAAGCGTTATCCTCCATATTGATATAAGCCACCTGCAATTCTCTACCGGAAACGAGTTTTAAAACCCCTCCGCATTTCTTGCAAAAAAAGTTATATACGCTCTGCTCTCGTTCCTCGTCGCAAGAGTCGCAGCGCACAATAAGCGGCATGCGCTCTATCTTTAAAGCGGCGTCTTTTAAAAGCGTTTCGCGCGTCAATATGTGAAAAGCGGTGTTTAACGCCTCCGTTTCAACGCCCGTCATATCTCCGATTTTTAAACCCACTTCCAAAACCTTGCCGCCGCCGTTTTCTTTTGCCGCGTCTAACGCAACGTCTACGATACCTTCCGCCAAAGCCATTTCGTGCAAATTATCACCTGCTTTATAAAGCTATATTATAAACTCAAAAATTTCTCAATTATCCTATTGCAAATTTTATTAAAATCTTGTAAAATAAGATTAGCGAAAGACCGTTACCCGTCCCCGTTTGTCCTAGTTTCACTAGTTGACTGGACAGGAGGACGGTCTTTTTTTATTGTCGATTATAAACTGCAATAACTGAATCATCTCTAAAGAGTACAATAGTGTTTACAAATTTTGTCCTATTAGAAGTATATATCCCTTTAATCTGCTGTATTAAATTTTCAATAGGTAGAGGGCAGTTCGTTATGTCTAAAATAAAATTAGGTGCTTGCTTTTTCTTCTTTTTTAATATATCTCTAAGCATATCCTTGCCACTACCCATAATTGATTTCAAATCATAGCGTTGACCATTTATAAGATAATCAGGCGTTTGTATATTAGGGGGATAAGATACACGCGGTAATAATTCAACATCCTTTCCGTATTTATCGCACAATATACTTGCAATAAACTTTTCTTTATCGCTAGGTTCAAGTATAACGTGTTTACCATCTACATTATACTTAACATTGTCAATAGTATAAAACTGACGATTGGTAACACTACCTTTTTTATTTTGGGTGTTTGCCCATTCTTTTGTAATATCCATATTGTTTATTTTCCGGCTAACCTCCCTCTTAAGTGTTATTCGCCATTTGTGGTTGGCTTTCCTTTATATTGTTGCAATTTGAAATTGATAAAAAAACATAAACCCCCAAGAGCCGTTATGATATGCTCCCCCTATGAGAGACAGTAAAAAACAAAACTGTCATCATAGGGGGAGTTTTTCATGCCGCACAAACAGAAGGCAGTAGCGGAAGAGAAAATAAGAGTTGTCAAGAAATGCCTTGCGGGCAGGATGAGTCGA
>JAGBKP010000084.1 GCA_017635875.1 Selenomonadaceae bacterium
CTTTCTTTTGAAAAAGAAAGAGAGAAATGAAGAAAGTAACAAAGAAGAAAAGTGAGAAAGAAAACTTTATTAGTTAAAAATTTTTAATTTTAATAATTATATTTTTTATTTTTTATTTTTTTATTAAAATTCTTTTTCTTTCTTTTGGTACTTTTCTTTCTCTTTCTTACCTGTCCCCCCCTTTACGGGGGGGGGATAAGAAAAAGAAAGAAAAGTACGGTTTGAAAATCTTTTTAATTATTTGTTTTCGAGCGCGGCGCGTTGCGAAGTAGGAATAAAGACTTTTAATTTCGCTTCGATAGCCGTAGGCGAATCGCCCGCTTGAAGGGATAAAATGCCTTCTATAATCATACGCTTTTCGCTTACTTCTGCTTCTGACAACAATTTTAATTTATTTGCAAGGGGAAGATACAAAACATACGCGGAGAATATTCCCAAAATCGTCGCAACGAACGCCGCCGCGATAGCGTGACCGAGTTTATTAACGTCGTTCAAGTTACCGAGCGCGGCGATAAGACCGACAACCGCGCCAAGAACGCCCAGCGTAGGCGCGTACGTGCCCGCTTGCGTTAAGATACCGCGCCCGACCGCGTGACGACCCTGCATAACGGATATTTCCGCGTCTAAAACGTCGCCCACAAATTCGGGATCCATACCGTCGATAACCATACCTAAACCGGTTCTAAAGAACGGGTCTTCAATTTCTTGCGCCTTGCTCTCAAGAGCAAGTATTCCTTCGCGGCGAGCAATCTGCGAAAGCTCCACGAATTGTTGCAAGAGTTCCGACTTCTCGTGCAAAGGCGGTTTAAAAAACGTCATTTTAACGAGCGCGGGAAGCGTTTTTAATTGCTCCATAGTGTGCCCTATGAAAAGGCACGAAAAAGTACCGCCGATAATGATAAGGAACGCGGCGGGGTTATTAAGTGAACTAATCGGCGCGCCTTTTATAACCATACCAACGAATACGGATATAAAACCTGCGACAACGCCGATAACCGTTGCCATTTCCAAAATAAAGTCCCCCTTGCAACAAGAACTTAAATACCGTAATCAAATTATTAGACAGAGTTATAATATCATTATTCCTCTAAAGTGTCAATTTTTTGTAGCGTTTTTAAAATTTTTTAAAATTCATAATCGGGCGGCGGAATATCGGAAAAATCCGGCTCGCCCGCGTAATCGTATTCGGTTGGCGGCGGAATTTCTTCTTCTATCGGCTTTTTTACGACATTGTCGCTTGCGGCTATTTTGGTTTTTACCTTGTTCGTCGGCGCGATAAAATTATCTCCGAAAATTTCTTTAGCCTTTTTTAAATTCGCGCTCTCTTCGGGAGTAAGTTCCGAAACGTTTGGCATATTTTCATTTTTTATTTCCTCTTTGTTAATAGGCGGCTTTTGCGTAACGGTGGTTTCTTTAACAGGCGTCGCTTTTTCTTCGGTTTTAGCCGATACAAAAGCAGGCGCAACGCTTGCGGATTTTGCGGATTTGCTGTTTTTTGCCGACTCCGTAACAAGCGTTAAACGCTTGCCGCCGACTTTTTGTATTGAGTCTTCTATCAGCTTTTTATATAAACGAGCCGCGATGCTCGCAAGCATTTCGCTCGGGAAAGAGAGCGTAATATTTGTATTCGTTACGCCTGCGCATACGCCTTGTTTTAAGCATACCAAAACGTTTTTGTTGCCGTTTTGCTCTATATATTTAAGGGTTTCTTCCCAAAGTTTTGCGCCGTTCGCCGCGTCGGCAGAAATAATCGGCGGCGCGATATTTTCCGTTTCTTTTTGCAAATTTTCCTTCCGCTTGACGGTTGCTTTATCTATACGGTCGGTTATCGGAGCAGTCGCCACCCTTTGCGGCTTAACCGCGCTTGGCGCGATATTTTGCGAAGGCGCGCCGTTTGCCAGTTTTAACGAAAGTTCCCGCACCATAGCTTCAAGGCGGGATATTCTGCTTTCGTCGATATTTGCGGTGGCTTTGGAGTTTACCGCGCTATTTTGCGCATCGCCATAGCAGAGCGACAAGAGCGCGACTTCCGTCGTAATTCTCGGCGCGTTTGTCCATTTTAGCGCGTAAATCGTTTCGTTTAATTTTTTTAACGCTGCAATAATTCGCTCGTTATCGAAAAGATTTTTTAACTTCTTTAAATTTTCTTCGCTTACATTATAGAGAGCAAGCCCGTCCGACGCGTCCCCCGCGGCTTCGTAAATCATCGCCGTGCGAAGGCAAAGCGAAAGTTCGGTTATAATTTGAGTCAGCTCTTTCCCTTTTTTTGTAATATCGTCTATCATTGAAAGGACTTTTTGCGTGTTCCTCTCGCCCACCGTAATCGCAAGTTCGCTTGTCCACTCGTTACCTACAAGCCCAAGCACTTCTTCCACGTCCGCTTTTTTTACGTTGCCGCCGGATATAGCCGCGCATTGGTCTAAAAGGCTCAATGCGTCGCGAAGTCCTCCGTCTGCGTGAATTGCGATTAAGGAGAGCGCGTCTTCAGCCGCGTCAAATTTCATCTCGCCCGCGATAAAGCGCAGGCGTTCTTCTATTTCGTCTTTAGAGATGCGACGAAAATCGAATCTTTGACAACGCGACTGAATAGTGGCGGGCACTTTATGCGCTTCGGTCGTAGCGAGTATAAAAACGACGAATTTCGGCGGCTCTTCGAGAGTTTTTAACAGCGCGTTAAAAGCCTCCGTCGTAAGCATATGCACTTCGTCTATAATATATACCTTATATTTTCCGTCAACCGGCGCAAACTTCACCGTTTCTCTTAAATCGCGAATTTCGTCGATACCGCGATTAGACGCGGCGTCGATTTCAAATACGTCCATAGATGCGTTCGCGTCTATTTTTTTGCAGGACTCGCACTCTCCGCAAGGCTCGCCGTCTTTAGGATTTAAGCAATTTAAAACTTTGGCGAGTATTTTTGCGACGCTGGTTTTTCCCGTGCCGCGAGGCCCTGCGAAAAGATACGCGTGACCGACTTTTCCCTCTTGCACGGCTCGCTTTATCGCGTGTCTTACGTGAGATTGCCCCTTTAACTCGCTTAAAGACGCAGGCCTC
>JAGBKP010000005.1 GCA_017635875.1 Selenomonadaceae bacterium
CGGAGCGCGCCGCCTTTGGTGATGACCTCGACTTTTTCGGGGTACGCGGTAAATCCTTCCATATTTTCCCAAACGGTCGCGGGAGGCGCGCCGAAAAGACGGTTGCGTTCTTCTGCCGTATAATCCTCGAAAACGTCCTCCTCACTGCGGTACGCTCTGTTCTTTTCGAGGTAAAAACCTTCTTTGCCCGCCTCTTTTGAAAGTTCGTTCAAAAGTTCTTCGGTGGTGTGGTAAACCGCCGTCTTTATGCCGTCGAGCACCGCGGAATAAATGGCGGCTAGAGCAAGATATGTGTTCGTATACGGATTGCAAGCGCGAAGTTCAAAACGTGTCGCGTAGGGATTGTTGATGTCGCGGATAAGTCCCGCCAAAATCGTGCGGTTGCGGCTCGGAATTTCGGGAGTGTGACCAAGCGAGGTAACAATGCAAACGGGAGCCTCAAAGCCGGGTTTTAAGCGGTTTAACGAATCGTTCGTAGCGGACACAAAAGGATTTATAACTTCGTAGTTTTTAAGAAGTCCCATAATCGCGCCGTAGCCTATCGCGCTCATAAAATCCTTCGTCATCGAATCCGGCGAGAAAAGATTTATCGTCTTTCCGTCCTCCATAACAGCTGCCATACCTATATGCGTATGTTCGCCGTTGCCCGCAAGCCCTATCATCGGTTTCGCTTTAAAGCTGACTTCAAGCCCTTCGGAGCGGAAAACTTCGCGGACTATCGTTCGCGCGAGGAGTTCGTTGTCTGCGGCTTGCAAAGCGTCCGCGTATTTCCAGTCGATTTCAAGCTGTTCGCAAACGTGTAACATTCTGCCGCTGTCATCTATCTGCGCCTTTAAGCCGCCGACTTCCTTATGCCCCATTTCAACTTCGAGGCCGTATTTGTCAAGCTCAATGACGCATCTTTCAAGAGCATTTCTCACAACGCCGTGAGTGCGTTCCCAATATTGCTCCTGCATAACCTGCGACGCGGACATTTCTTCAATGTTTGCGTCTTCAAGGGGAGTTTTTACCCAAAATTCAAGCTCCGTGGCGGAGGTGAAAGTTATATCTTTTACGTTTCTTCCGTCCATACGGGAAAGCCCGGAAACAGACGGATTTTCCTTTAAAATCTTTAGCATTTCTTCTCTAACATAGGTAAGAGTATCCGCGAGAGTCGCGCGGGAGTCTACCCTTTTTCCCTCGTGAATTAAGAAAGAAGGAATACGGAGAGTGCCTACGGGAAGCCCCGTTTCTTCGTCTAAATGCTCTTCGTTGTAATCCACGAACCAATTTACGCTGCCGTCAATCGGCATATCGACTTTAGCGTTGTTAAGCGTCGCAATTCCTGTAAGCACGACGGAAGAGCCGTCGGTCTGCACGGCGCGTCCCGCGTAAAAATCGTCCAAATCCTTGAGGAAAATACGCATCGGGATTTTTTCGTCCGTATCGTTTCCCGCCATATCAATACCCATAAGCGAAACGAATTTTATTTCAGGGTGTTCGTTTAAAATGCTTTTAATCTCATCTTTAGAAGAATTTGCGGGAATTTTGTAAATCAGTTCAGACATTTTTACCATCCTTTCAAAAAACAGAAAAAGCCTTATAAACGCAAATATCCTGCGTTTATAAGGCTTCGTTGCCTAAATATTTTATTTTAACACAAAATTAAAACAATTACGAAAATCAACTCCGTTGTTGATGATGAGAGTATATCACAGTAAAAATGCTTTGGTCAAGGGGGTGAGAAATGTATACAGTGTATACGAAATTTTTCATAAAGAAAAAACTGAAAAAAATATGAAAAATTTTACCGCAAAACACTTGACAAAAAGCTATTCTGTTATATTATAAGTAAATAAAAGAACGATTAGGAAGGAAGTTACTTTTGGCGAATATTGTTGACGAGATAAATAAAAGACGCACATTTGCGATAATTTCTCACCCGGACGCGGGAAAGACCACGCTGACGGAAAAACTTTTGCTATACGGCGGCGCGATTCATCTTGCAGGCTCCATAAAATCCCGCAAGACAGAGCGTCACGCTGTGTCGGACTGGATGGAAATAGAAAAGCAACGCGGCATCTCCGTAACTTCAAGCGTTTTGCAGTTTGATTACGGCGGGCATAGGATAAATATTTTAGATACGCCGGGGCATCAGGATTTCAGCGAAGACACGTACAGAACGCTTATGGCGGTGGACAGCGCGGTTATGGTTATAGACGTTGCAAAGGGCGTGGAGGCGCAGACGAAAAAACTTTTCGCCGTGTGCAAAGAACGAAAAATTCCGATTTTTACCTTCATAAATAAATTAGACCGTTTCGGAAAAGCTCCGCTGGACTTAATGGACGAGATAGAAGAAGTGCTGGGTATTCGCTCATACCCCTTCGTATGGCCGATAGGCGTTGAAGGAAATTACATAGGCGTATATAATCGCATAACGAAAAAAGCGGAACTCTTCGGCGCGGACGAAAGTCACGGGCAGTCCGAAAGAGCCTCCGAGATTTTGCCGCTTGACGAAAACTTAAAGGCGAAGATTGGCGAAGCGTCTTATGAACAGTTAATTGAGGACATAAGCCTGTTGGACGAGGCGGGAGAAGTTTTTGACACGGAAAAAGTCGCCAAAGGAGAACTTACGCCGATGTTTTTCGGCTCGGCTATGACGAATTTCGGGGTAAGAAACTTTTTGGAAGAATATTTAAGGCTAGCCCCGCCGCCGCAGAAGCGAATTTCTTCCGCAGGAGATATTTTGCCGGATAATGAAAAATTTTCAGCGTTCGTATTTAAAATTCAAGCGAATATGAATCCGGCGCATCGCGACAGACTTGCGTTTATACGTATATGTTCCGGCAAATTCGAGCGAAATATGGAAGTTTTCCACCCCGCTACGAATAAGGTGCTGAAACTCTCGCAACCTCAACAATTTTTGGCGCAGGACAGAGAGATTATAGAGGAGGCGTACCCCGGCGATATAGTGGGGCTTTTCGACCCCGGCGTGTTTGGCATAGGGGACACACTTTGCCCGCTGGGAGATAATTTTACTTTTGAGGCGTTCCCCGTGTTTCCACCCGAAAAATTTGCAAGGGTAGAGGCAAAGGACACGATGAAACGCAAACAATTCGTAAAAGGCATAGAGCAACTCACGCAAGAGGGCGCGATACAGCTTTTTAGGCAAGCGGGCGCGGGCGGAGAATCTTATATAGTCGGCACTGTCGGCACGCTCCAGTTTGAAGTGCTTGAATATCGCTTAAAGAGCGAATATCACGTTGACCTTATTCTTACGATGCAGCCTTATGAAGTCGCGAGATGGTTAAGGTTTACTGACGGAAAAGATGTAACGCCCGCAGATTTAAAGGGCGCGGATAGGGGAATGTTCGTCTACGACAGAAACGAAAACCCCGTGCTTTTGGTAAATAACGAATGGGCGTTGGGGTGGATACGGGACAATAATCCCGATTTGGAACTAAGCCCCGCGCCGTACGATAGGGAGAGCGTATGATTATATTAGCGTCCGCGTCGCCAAGGCGGCGTGAACTTTTAGGGCAAATAGGCGTTGATTTTGAAGTTTGCGTAAGCGAAGCAAAAGAAGTGACCTCTGCGAAAAATCCAAAGGAATTGACGCTGTTAAACGCCAAAGCGAAGGCTGCGGCTGTGGCAAAGGAAAAGAAGAATTTTTGGATTTTAGGCGCAGATACCGTTGTCGCGCTTGACAATAAGATATACGGAAAGCCAAAAGACGAGAGCGACGCATTTAATATGCTTAAAACTTTTGCAAATCGTACGCATGAAGTAATAACGGGAATTGTTCTCTTAAAAGGCGACAAATGTTTTGCAAGAGCGGTCGTGACAAAAGTTACATTCGGAAATATGTCGGATAGCGAGATAGCGGACTATATAGCGACAAAAGAGCCGATGGATAAGGCGGGAGCTTATGCCGTGCAAGGAAAAGCCGCAAAATACATAAAAGAAATCATAGGCTCATATTCAAATGTAGTCGGTTTGCCACTCTATGAATTAAACGAACTTTTTAAAGAAGCCGAAGTTTTTACATAAAAAATTCACTCAATAAAAATATAATGTGTCGCGTGAATTTTGAAGTACGCATTATAAAAATCAACAATAAATAATAATTAAAGTTTTTTCTCTCTCTTTTTCTTTGCTACTTTCTTTTTCTCTATCTTTTTTTCAAAAAAGAGAGAGAAAAAGAAAGTAGAGAATAATCACATACTTAAAGAGGGGAATATCCTATGTGGAGTATATTTGACGGATTTTCAAATGATATGGGAATAGATCTTGGCACGGCGAATACCCTTGTGCACGTTAAAGGTCGCGGAATAGTGCTGAGAGAGCCTTCGGTCGTTGCAATAAAAGACGATACAAGCGAAGTTTTGGCGGTGGGAGAAGAAGCAAAGCGTATGATAGGGAGAACTCCCGGAAACATTCGCGCCATTCGTCCTATGAAAGACGGCGTCATCGCGGATTTTGACGTGACGCAGGCGATGCTTAAATATTTTATAAGGAAGGCTATGAGAAACAGTTCTTTCTTTAGTCCGCGCGTTGTTGTGGGCGTGCCTTCCGGCGTGACGGAAGTGGAAAAACGCGCCGTTGTGGACGCTGCGCAACAAGCCGGCGCAAGAGAGGCGTATTTGATAGAAGAGCCTATGGCGGCGGCTATCGGCGCGGGGCTTCCCGTTGAAGAAGCGACGGGAAGTATGGTAGTCGATATCGGCGGCGGCACTACGGAAATCGCCGTAATATCTTTGGGAGGAATTTCCGCAAGTTGCTCTATTCGTATTGGCGGCGACGAGATGGACGCGGCTATTCAGCAGTATATTAAGCGTAAATACAGTCTATTAGTCGGAGAGCGCACGGCGGAAAATATTAAAATGGAAATTGGCGTGGCGATGGTTACGGATGAAACTAAAAAAGGAATCGAGCCCGTAAAAAAAAGTATGGATATTCGCGGGCGCGATTTGGTCAGCGGTCTTCCAAAGGCTATTAACGTAAGCGAGGACGAGATTTGCGAAGCGTTAAGAGATCCGGTTTATAAAATAATAGAAGCAGTAAAGAGCACTTTGGAAAAAACCCCGCCGGAACTTGCCTCCGACATTATGGATCACGGCATAATGATGACGGGCGGCGGCGCTCTTTTAAGACATCTCGACAAGCTTCTCTCAAAAGAGACGAAGATGCCGGTGCTGGTGTCTGAGGACGCGCTTTCTTGCGTAGGCGAGGGAACGGGGAAATCGCTCAGCAATTTAAATCTTTTGAAGAGAGTTGTAATTACTTCTAAGAAACTAAGACAATGAAAAATCCAAAAGAAGCATCGAACGTGTACAAAAATATATGGGCACTCGCTTTAATGCTCTTCGCCCTTTTTTGTCTTGTATTCCTTACAAAAGTGGGAAGAGTGCAGTTTCCGGTATCGAGTCAAGTCGCTTCCGTCGTCCTATTTCCCTTTCAAGGCGGCATTTCCCTTGCCGTGTCGGAGATAACGACCGCGACAACCTTTATTTCCGACGTCGCCACGGCTTACGAACAAAACGAAGCGTTAAAAAAAGAAGTGGAAGAACTGAGGAAGGAAAACTTAGAGGCGAGCGAGTACGCGGCGGAAAACGAACGCCTTCGCGCGCTTTTGGGCTATAAAAATTCAAAAACACAGTTTGATTTAATCGCGGCGAGGGTTATCGGCAGGGAAAACGCGACTTGGACTTCTATGATCATAATAAACAAAGGGAGCGCGGACGGCATTAAGGATTTAATGCCCGTTGTAACGGATAAAGGACTTGTCGGTCACGTTGTCGAGGCTAATCCCATTTCTTCAAAAGTGCAGCTTATATTAGACCCGCGCTCTTCGGTGGGCGCGCTTGTGCAACGCCCCGAATCAAGGGTTATGGGAATAGTCGAAGGTGACATCGGAAACGCGCAGATGCCGCGAATGGTGAACATTCCGATGGTAGCGGACGTTGTTGAAGGCGATATGATTATAACTTCGGGCTTTGGCGGCGTATATCCCAAAGGCATAATCGTCGGCGAGGTCAAGGAACTTAAAAACGCGCCGGGCGGACTCTTAAAATACGCGGTTATAGATACGAGCGTGGATTTTCAGCGGCTTGAAGAAGTAGCGGTAATAGCCGCGTCAAGAGAGCCGCCGCCTGCGCCGCTTCCTAAAAAAACGGGGGACGCGAAGTGAAGAAATACGGCTATTGGTTTTTGCTCTTAATAGTTTTATATGCCTTTCAGACTTCGCTTTTGCCCATAATAGCATATAACGGACAATTGCCGGATTTGCTCTTGTTGTTTGTGGTTTCTTTTTCTCTTTTGGAAGGACCGAAATACGGGACGCTTATGGCGCTTGGCGCAGGGCTTTTAAAGGGACTTGCTTCCGGCACTTTTTTCGGAGTGGACGCATTTATTTACGTGGTTATCGCGCTCGTTGTCGGGAAATTTAACAATCAAGTGTTCAGAGAGGCGAGGTTTTTGCCCCTGGTGACATCTGTCGGAGCATCTGTGGCTTATTATGTTATATTTGTCGTTTTTTTGTTTATGCTTGGTTTTAGATTTTCTATTATAAATCACGTGCAATCAGTTTTATTGCCGATGGTTATATATCAATTCATATTTTCATACCCTATACATAGGTTGACCGTTAAAATGGATACGCTTACCAGGACGAAATGGAGTAAAAATGGAAGTTGACGAATATGCCGGACGCGTAAAGCTCTTAGGCTTTTTCGCCTCCCTTGTTATAATAGTTTTACTTTCCCGAGTATTTTATCTGCAGATAATAGACGGAGAAAAATACGCGAGTCTTGCAGAAGGCAATCGTATCCGCATTATAAAGGAAATCGCCCCGCGCGGCACTTTTTATGACAGGAACGGCAAGCCTCTGGTGTTAAATCGTCCGAATTTTATAGTAACGATTATTCCTCGCGTAGAGCCGGTAAAAGAAGAAGTTTTGGCGAGATTATCGAAACTTTTAAACGTGCCGCTTGAGGAAATTCATAAAAAAATCGAGGCGCAAACGTCAGGCTTTGACCCCATATATATTAAACAAGACGTAAGCCTTGATATAGTTACTATTATAGAGGAACAGAAACATCTTTATCCCGGCGTCATAATCGAAGTGCAGCCTACGAGGGATTATATTTTGCGCGAAATGGGAGCGCATATGTTCGGTTATGTCAGCGAAATAAACGACGCGGAACTTGAGAAAAAGAAGGGCGACGGATATAAATCCGGAGATATTATCGGCAAATTCGGACTTGAGCGCATATACGACCAACTCATTCGCGGTGTGGACGGCGGGGAGCAGGTTGAGGTTGACGTATCCGGAAAGCCTGTGCAAATTTTAGGGTTAAAAGAGCCTATCCCGGGCGCGGATTTATATCTGACTATTGATAAGGATTTGCAGCTTGCGGCCGAACAAGCTGTTGACGAGCAACTTAAAACAGTACACGCAAACGCGGCCGCGGTTGTGGCGATGAATCCGCAGACGGGGGAAATTTTGGCTATGGTGAGCCGCCCCGCCTTTGATCCTAATCTTTTTGCCAGAGGCATATCCACAAAGGATTGGAAAAAAATAAACGACAATCCCTATCATCCGATGGATAATAAAGCGATAACGGGCGAATATCCGCCGGGTTCCACTTTTAAAATAGTGACCGGTACGGCGGCTCTTGCGGCGGGGCGCGTGACGCCCGAAGAAAAAATCTTTGACGCAGGTTATCATTGGATTATTCCAAAGACCAACGCAAGCGGCGAAGCACTCGGATATATAAATTTCAAAGAGGCGATGGCGCATTCGGACAATGTATATTTTTACGAAATGGGAAATCGTCTTGGCATTGACGAGCTTGAAAAATACGCGCGAATGTTTGGGCTTGGGAAGGAAACGGGGATTGATTTGCCGTACGAATCCGACGGGCTTGTGGCAAATCAGGCGTATAAAAAACGCGTTTACGAAGAAGATTGGTATTTGGCGGAAACATTCGATGCGGCGATAGGGCAGGGCTTTCAGCTTGTTACGCCTTTGCAGGCGGCGATGGTTATGGGAGAAATCGCCGCAAACGGAAAGCGTTACCGCCCGCATTGCATAAGCAAAATACAAACTCAAGACGGAACTGTCTTGACTGAATTTAAGCCGGAAATTATGGGTGAGCTTGATGTAAGTCCAAGCGTCATTCGTCTTGTGCAGGAAGGTTTGCACGAAGTTACGACTTACGGTACGGGCGCAAGCTCCTTTAGAGGCTTTCCGATACCGGTAGCGGGGAAAACCGGCACGGCAGAAAATCCACACGGCAGAGATCACGGCTGGTTTGTAGGTTACGGGCCTTTCGATAATCCGAACATTGTCGTTGCGGTTGTAGTAGAGCAGGGCGGTTTTGGGTCTGTGTCAGCCGTTCCTATCGGGAAAAAAATTTTGGAAGCGGCTTTTCATATAAAGTGAAGGAGGTAAAAAATGAGCGAGGACATCGTAAAAATTAAAGGAATAAAACAGGGACTTCTCCTTATATTTGCCTCCGACTCAAAGTTTGATGAAATTGAAGAAAATATTCAAAAGAAGCTGTCTTTGGGCTTTTTCACGCGAGGCACTCCCGTTTATATACATCCTGAAGATTTACCGAAAGACGATGCGGAAACTTTAAAGAAAATCTTCGCAAAATACGGGCTTATATGCAAGATAGAAAATCCCGAGAATGAAATCCGAGAGATTAAGCAAGAAGAGCCGCAAAGAGAAGAAGTATCTTTTGCAAAACCCGAAGTAAAGGTTGAAGGAGAAAAAGTCGAAGAGATGATGGTAGTAAACAAAACTCTTCGAGGCGGGCAAGAGATACGCACAAAAGCCTCTGTACTCGTCTGCGGCAACGTCAACCCGGGGGCGCAGATAATAGCGGGCGGCAGTATCGACATTCGCGGCAAATGTTTGGGTGTTGTTCACGCCGGGGCGTTTGGCAACCAAGATGCGGTTATTATAGCGGACAGACTCTTACCGACGCAGATACGCATCGCAAATCTGGTTGCAAGAGCGCCGGACGAGGGCGACGAAACCGAAAAACCGGAACGCGCGTCAATTAAAGACGGGCAGATAGTTATAGAACCTATAGAAAGGTGAATAAAAATATGCGAGCTGAAATAATTGTTATTACAAGCGGCAAAGGCGGCGTGGGAAAAACCACCACTACTGCAAATATCGGCGTTGGTCTTGCTATGAATGATAAAAAAGTGGCGCTCATTGACACCGATACGGGCTTACGCAACCTTGATTTGCTTCTGGGTCTTGAAAATCGTATTATGTACGATTTAGTCGACGTTACGGAAGGCAGAGTGCCTTACAAAAAAGCCCTCGTAAAGCATAAGAAATTTGAAAAATTATTCCTCCTTCCAACTTCGCAGGTGAAGGATAAGTCTTCGGTAAATCCCGAAGCGTTGATGAAACTTTGCGACGAGATGAGAGAAGAATTTGACTATATTTTAATCGACTGCCCCGCGGGAATTGAGCAGGGTTTTCAGACTGCTATAGCGGGCGCGGACACCGCCATCGTTGTGACCATGCCCGAAATCAGCGCGGTGAGGGACGCTGATAAAATCATAGGCGAACTCGGACGCGCGGACAAGGAAAACATCAAACTTATCGTCAACCGTATTCGTCCGCAAATGGTGGAGCAGGGCGATATGCTTGATATGGACGATATAAACGATATTTTGTCCATAACCTGCATAGGTCAGGTGCCGGATGATGAGAAGGTCGTCACTTCAACAAACCGCGGAGAGCCGGTTGTAGGAAACGAGGATTCTCTTGCGGGTCGCGCTTATATGAATGTGGTGCGGCGCATTTTGGGAGAGGACGTGCCTTTTATGGATTTACGCAAGGACAGTTTCTTCAGACGCATTAAACGCGCTTTTGGTATGAACTGAGGTGATTTGATTGTTCGACGCGTTAAGAAAACTTTTCGGGGAAAAGGAATCCTCCAAGGACACCGCTCGCCGTCGGCTTCAATTCGTGCTTGTTCACGACCGCGCGAGCGTGCAGCCGGAGATTATGGATAAAATCAGGGAAGAAATAATCGGGGTTATTTCAAAGTATATGGATATAGAGCGGCAAAATATGGAGATAACCTTGGCTAACGGCGACAAGGATAATTCCGTCGCGCTCGTTGCAAATATCCCCGTTTCAAGAATGAAGCACGGCAAAAGATGAATAAAAGAATATTAAAGCGTATAGATTTCCCACTCGTTTTAGCCACCCTTGGCATACTTCTTATGAGCCTTGTGGTTATAGGCTCCGCCACTCATATCAACGCGGACGATGCAAAAAGGTTTGCGTTCGTGGAACGTCAAGGGCTTTTTGCGTTAATAGACATTTGCATTGTGATTTTTCTTTTGAATTTTGATTATAAATCCCTTGCGGGTTACGGGCAAAAACTCTACATCTTTAACCTACTTATGCTAATCGCCGTTATGGCGTTCGGTCATTCGGCTTTAGGCGCGCAGCGTTGGATTGCGCTTGGTCCCGTCAACATTCAGCCGTCGGAATTTTCAAAGATAATTATGATAGTGTCCATAGCGGCGATGCTTGAAGATAAAATCGGCGAACTGAACACCGTTGCGGACTTATTGCCTATTGCGCTCTATATCGGCGTGCCCTTTATATTGGTGCTGAAACAGCCGGATTTAGGCACGTCTTTGGTGTTTCTTGCGATTTTCTTCGTTATGATATTCGTCGCGGGTATCAGAATACGCATACTTTTGGGGATTTTCGGAGCGGGGCTTTTTATGATGCCGATTATGTGGCATTTTTTGAAGGATTATCAAAAAATGCGGCTTATGGTGTTTTTAGACCCAAACGTAGACCCCCTTGGTTCCGGGTATCACATAATCCAGTCAAAAATCGCCATAGGCTCGGGAATGCTTACGGGCAAGGGGCTTTTTGAAGGCACGCAGAGTCAACTGAACTTTTTGCCCGAAAATCATACGGATTTTATCTTTGCCGTCGTAGGCGAAGAACTTGGATTTATAGGCGCGACCGTGTTGCTACTCCTCTATTTAATCGTGCTTTGGCGGGGTATTTTTATCGCCCTTGAGGCAAGCGATGTTTTCGGCAGACTTTTAGCTATCGGCGTCACTTCGATGTTCGCTTTTCATATTTTGGTAAACGTGGGGATGACGACGGGAATTATGCCCGTTACGGGAATACCCCTTCCATTTATGAGTTACGGCGTAAGCTCGCTTACGACTAATCTTCTTGCTATAGCTTTGCTTTTAAATATCAGACTTCGAGAGCAGAAACTTTCGTTTTAGACTATCCCCACGCTTTTGCGTGGGGATAATTTATATGGATGTTTAAGGAAATATCAAAATTCATAAAATAAAAATTATCATAAAAATATTCGGGAGGTGACAATTTGTATAATCCTAAGCTCTCCGTATTTCTTCGCGCGGCGGAGGCTGGCAGTTTTAACAAAGCGGCGGAAGAGCTTTTTATCTCCGCGCCCGCGTTGATAAAACAGATAAACTCGCTGGAAAACGAGCTGAATCTTCGCCTGTTTGAGCGTACCAATCACGGGCTTTCCCTGACAAAAGCCGGCGAATCCGTTTATCGGGACGCAAAATATATTATAGAATACAGCAAAGAGGCTGTTGAACGGGCGCAAAACGCCGCCAAAAGCGAAGAATATATCATTCGTATCGGCGCGTCGCCTTTGACCCCGCCGCACTTTTTACCGGAACTTTGGCAAAAAATTCAAGCGTTATGTCCTAAAATCAAATTTCAAATTGTCCCTTTTGAGAACAACCCCGAAAACGCAAAGAAAATTTTAGGCTCTCTCGGGCGGGATATCGACGCGGTGGCGGGATTGTTCGACGAAACGATGCTTTCACTTTATCCGAATTGCAACGCCTTTTTTCTTTCAAACGAGCCTTTTTGTTGCGCCGTTTCCCTTAATTCGCCCCTAGCGACAAAAGAAGTCCTCGATATAAAAGACCTTTACGGGCAAAAACTGCTGATTATACGAAAAGGCTGGAGCAAGTACGTGGACGCTCTCAGAGAGGAGCTTGAAAAAAATCACAAGGATATACTCTTAGAAGATTTTCCTTTTTATAATCTGCGGGTATTTAACGAGTGCGAAAATTCAAATTATCTTCTGCTTGCCGTAAAGAGATGGGAACAGGCGCATCCACTGCTTAAAATTTTGCCAGTAAAATGGGATTACGCTATGCCTTTCGGACTTTTGCACGCCAAAAATCCTTCGGAAAAAGTAAACCTTTTGCTTGACACTTTACGGCAGATTTTGCCAGCGTATTAACCAAAAGGTTATAACGTATAAAAAAAGCGTTGCTTCCATAAAAGCGACGCTTTTTTTATAATGTTGATAATGATTATATGAATTTGGAGGGATTGGCGTGTTAAAATGGCTGATGATTTTAATGTTTGCGGTTGTTGCGATTTTGCCGGCGGAGGCAAAGGATAGTGGAGATAATTCTTTGCCTTTTCCGCTTGGGCAAGATATTTCGGCGCGTTTCACAGGAACCGTTCATCGAAACGATTTGATTGACACCGAGGATATTTATAAATTGCCGCAGACAAACGTAATTACTTTTGAACCCGGTAGTTACAGCGGTTGGCACACTCACGGCGCGATGACGGTTATAGGCGTTGCGGGAGAGGGAATTTATCAGGAATGGGGCAAGCCCGCCGTATTGATAAGACCGGGTGATAAGGTAAATATTCCCGCAGGAGTCAGTCATTTTCACGGTTCTACGCCAAATTCCCGTTTTCAGCAAATAGTTATATACGATAAAAACTGGAAAGCGCCCGAAAACGAAAAGGCGCATATAGGCGCGGTCACTAAGGAAGAATATTTTAACGCGATAAAGTCCGCTGCTCAAAACGCCGCTACCGTTATCCCTAAAAAAGACAAATATGTTTTCGATTATTCGCATAAACCGTTAAATACGCCGAATTTTAACAATTCCGTATATATCGGTAAAATATTGTCAAAAGACAACGTAGCCAATTCGCCGGAATGGATATATGTTGTGTTTCCGAAAGGAACTTATAATCGCTGGCACAGTCACAAAACGGGACAAGTTTTAATAGCTACCGACGGCATCGGTTATCATCAAATAAAAGGTGGCAAACTTGAAATTTTGCGTCCCGGCGATGTGGCGTTCTGCCCTCCCGGCGCAATACATTTCCACGGAGCGACGGCGGACAGCGATTTTGCCCATATAGCCATAAGCCCCGGCGACAATCACGAGGTTAAATGGTACGATTTCCCGGATTATCCCACAAGGTAAACTCTAAAAACAACAGATGAAAGGATGTTGATAGCAAATGAAAAAAACATTTTTAACGCTTGCGGCGGCGAGCCTTTTTACAATCACGGCATCGGCTATGGAGCGTCCCGTCACTATAGCAGATCAAGGAAGTTTTATGGCGGGTGGCAAAACCGTAACCGCGACGGGAACTTACGACGGCTCTAAACCTACGAATTTTGCGGGACATACGCTGCACGGCGACCACGCTTACGTGTTTTGGCAAAAACCGATAAAGGCGAAAAAATACGGTATGGTGTTTTTGCACGGCTACGGTCAATCGGCGAAAACTTGGGAAACCACCCCGGACGGCAGGGACGGTTTTCAAAATATATTTTTGTCGAAGGGATACGGAGTTTATCTGGTGGACGAACCGCGCAGAGGCAAGGCGGGGCGTTCGACTCTTCCCGCAAATTTAACCGCAACGCCCGACGATCAACTTTGGTACAACACTTTTCGCATCGGCGAATGGCCGAATTTTTACGATAACGTAAAAGTTCCGAAAGATAAAGAATCGCTTTCGCAGTTCTTTCATCAGATGACCCCAGACACGGGCGCGTTCGACGGAAAAGTAGTGGCCGACGCTATGGTCGCCGTTATGGAAAAAACGGGGGACGGCGTGCTTGTCACACATTCGGCGGGCGGCGGCCCAGGTTGGGACACGGCTATGCGTTCTCCTTACGTCAAAGGTGTGATTTCATTAGAGCCGGGCGCGTTTCCTTTCTCCGAGGGAGAAGTCCCCGAAACGGAAAAAACTACAAGTCCTTTCCCCGCAAAGGGTACGCCCGTGCCTTTGGCGGATTTTTTGAAACTCACGAAAATTCCGATAGCGGTTTATTTCGGGGACAATATTCCCAAAGGAGATAAACCCGTAAAAAATTGGGGCAAGGATAATTGGCGAGTGCGCCTTAATCTTGCAAAAAAGTGGGAGCAGGTGATGAAAAAATACGGCGGCGACGCGACGGTGATTTATTTGCCGGATACGGGCATAACGGGAAACACCCATTTTCTTATGGCGGATCTTAACAATAAGGAAGTCGCGGACGCTATGGAGAAATGGATGGAAGAAAAGGGACTTGCGAAATAGGAGGTTTACTTAAATGAAAAAATTTACCATAAAAAATATGTTGGCTGTTGTTTTAATGGGAGGAATGATAACTATGGGAATAGGCGCAGGGACGGCGGACGCCGCGACGAAAAACGCTAATCCGTACGGCTTGGTGTATCAAAACGCGATTGTTAAGAACGAGCGCGGCAAAGTAAATATCAAGCCCGTCGAGTACAAGGTGGAAGGTATTAAGGTTGCGGCTAATCTTTATCTTCCCGCAGATTATGACGAAAAAAGCGACAAGACATATCCCGCAGTAACCGTAGCTCACCCTAACGGCGGCTGCAAAGAGCAGGTTGCGGGGCTTTACGCGCAAAAACTTGCAGAACTCGGTTATATCGCGATAGCAGCAGACGCGCGTTATCAGGGCGCAAGCGGCGGAGAGCCGAGACTTCGCGATTATCCTTCCAATCGAATCGAGGACATAAGCGGTATGGCGGATTATCTCGTCAAACTTCCGAAAGTCGATAAATCACGCATAGGCTCGCTAGGTATATGCGGCGGAGGCGGTTACACATTGGCGGCGGCGCAGACCGACAAGCGCATAAAAGCGGTTGCGACTCTTTCAATGTTCAACTCGGGCAGAGTACGCAGAAACGGTTTTTTAGACGCGGATATCAAGGGAATCCCCGCACGACTTCAAAAAGCGGCGGAAGCGAGGAACAAAGAGCTTAACGGCGAAATCGTATACGAGGGATTTTTGCCGCCCAACTCAACAGACGAACAACTTCGCGCAAAAATGGCGGAGCTTCCCGAAAACACTCTCTATCGCGACGGCATTGAATATTACGGTTTGACGCATCGTCACCCCAACGCCACGGGAAGTTATACCACGGAATCCTTCATCAAACTTATGGCGTTTGACACGGAGGACAGAATGGATTTAATCAATCAACCCCTTCTTATGATTGCCGGCGAAAAAGCAGATACTCTCTATATGACAAACGACGCTTTTAAAAAGGCGAAGGGTACGAACAACAAGGAACTGTATCTAATCGAGGGCGCAAGCCATATCCGCACATATTGGGTGCCGGAATACGTGGACAAAGCCGTCAAGAAATTGGGCGAGTTTTTCAAAAAAAATTTGTAAACAGGAGATATAGTTATGAAATATCGCGTACTTGGGAAGGATTTAAAGGTTTCCGCCGTTGGTCTTGGCTGTATGGGAATGAGCCACGCTTACGGAAAGCCCGCCGACCATAAGGAAATGGCGAATTTAATCGCCGAAGCGGTGGATATGGGTTATACTTTTTTCGATACGGCAGAATGTTACGGCACGGAGGACGACCCGCACGACAATGAAAAATTGGTGGGCAAGGCTTTAAAACCGTATAGGGATAAAGTGGTTATCGCCACAAAATGCGGGGTTTATTTCGATAAATCCGATTCAAATACGAATAAAGCCGTAATCACGGACGCAAGACCGGAGACCATCAGAAAGAGCGTGGAAGAATCTCTGCGCCGCTTGCAGACGGACTATATAGACCTTTATTATCAACATCGACAAGATCCTAAAATTCCCGTGGAGGAAGTCGCGGGGGTTATGTCGAATTTAATCAACGAAGGAAAAATTCTTCATTGGGGGCTTTCCGAGGTGGGCGAAGATGTTATTCGTCGCGCGCATAAGGTTTGCCCCGTAACGGCTGTGCAAAATCGCTATTCTATGATGGCGCGTCATTACGAGCCGCTCTTTCCCGTGTTTGAAGAACTCTCCATAGGGCTTGTGGCGTTTTCTCCGATGGCAAACGGTTTATTGTCCATGGCTTACGGAAAAAATGAAAATTTCGACGCAAAGACGGATTACAGAAGCGTTATGCCGCAATTTACCGCAGAGGCTATGGATAAAAACCGCGAACTTTTTGAGTTGTTAAAAAATACGGCGGAGAAAAAGAACGCCACGCCGGCTCAAATTTCTTTGGCGTGGATGATAGAGAAAAAGCCTTTTATAGTTCCTATTCCCGGCACTCGCAAACTTTCTCGGCTGAAGGAAAATGCGGGGGCTGCGGATATTTCTCTTACGGCGAAGGAGATAAAGGCTTTGGACGACGCTCTTAACAATATGGAGATGTCGGCGGTGTTCGGAGGAGCGGCGGTAAAGGCTCGTTAATAATCATAAAAAATCGCGAATTGCAACCGGGATAAGTCTGTCATTTTTGTGGAAATTTACAGTGAGAGAATTTAAAGTATGGAGGAAATGATATGAGCAAGGGAAACAACCTCATCTCTCTCTTGGTTGCAATTTTAATTGTCTTTAGCTTATCGGGGTGCGGCGAAGAACAAAAAATCGCGCATAAGCCGCCGCTTGTGAAAACTATGGTGGTAAATCATAGCGACAGCGTTAACAAAAACGTATATGCAGGAGTTGTTCGCGGGCGTTACGAGTCTAATTTATCATTTCAAGTAGGCGGACGCATACTTTCAAGGAACGTGCAGGCGGGAAGTTTCGTTCGCGCAGGCGACGCGCTTATAACATTAGATCAACGCGACGTTATTCAGCAAGCGACTCAAGGAGACGCGCAAATGGCTTCCCGCGCGGCGGAACTTGAACTTGCAAAATCAAATCTTTCGCGTTACCAAGAACTTTACGACGCCGACGCGGTGTCCGCATCCACTCTTGAACAGTATCAAACAAATTACAACGTGGCGTTGGCGGCTTATGAAAACGCAAAA
>JAGBKP010000085.1 GCA_017635875.1 Selenomonadaceae bacterium
AAATTATAATTGTATTTATGTTAAAAAATATGTTATAATTACAAAAATATATTTTATTCACAAATTTAAGGGAGAGTGAATATAGCGTGGCGGCGGACAAGGATAATAAACCAAAATATCGCAAACTAAACGGAAACGATTTGTCTAAAGAAGAACGCGATGCGCTTATGCAAAATTACGGGCCGCAGTTTGGCTCTTCTCAAGATTTTACCCGCGTGGGAAGTTTCGGCTCCTTAATATACGAACCCGAATTTAACATAAAAAGCGGAGGCAGCGCATATTACGCGCACCCCGTCACGGAAATTCGCTCGCTTACCAGAGGAGAAGAGTGGTTTTTTGAAGGCAAAGGTTTCGTATCTCCTCATTTTTGCGTTCAAGTGCTGTATAAGGTAAAGGGGTATGTCACTCGCTCCGCTTTTAGGCTCGCGCTTTATAAATTGGTAGAAAACAATCCCAATCTTCGCGCCGGTTATTGTAATTTAGGCAAACGCACGGTAAAAGTTATATTTAAAGACCGTCAATTCCTCGTTAATTATCAAAATATAAATTCTTTAAGTGAGGAATCCATTCAAAAAACATTGGATAAACTTATCGAAAAAGACCGTTTGCAAGGATTTGACTTAGTTCACGGACCTCTTTTTCGCATTACGATTTTCCATACCCAAGAGGGCGGCGACGATACAAGAGAAGAAATTTATTCCGGCGAATACGCCATTTTGATTACAGAATCCCATCTCATTATGGATTTTTGGAATCCGCTTCAGTTTATTCGCGACACTTTCGGCGATAATACGGGTAGCGCGTCGGTTGAAGGCAGTAGATTCTTATTCGCGGACGCTTTGGCGGAGCAAGACGCAGACAACGCTCCATCCACAAAAACTTACTGGCAAGCCTCCCTCGCTCACGGATATTGGCGAAAAATTTTAAAAAATCCGCCCGTTACTTTAAAGCTTCCGGGTCATATAACCGTAGGACGCGCGCAAGGCGCAGAAGCTGTAATAAATCGCGTTATATCCGAAGAAGATATGAAACTTTTAAACGAACTAGCAACCAGAAACAAAGTCAGCGACGCCGCTATGTTGCAACTTGCGTGGGCTTTATACGTACAAAACGAAAACAACACGGACGACGCTTTATTTTGCGTTCTAATGCCGGAACCTACAATGAATACAAAAACCGCGTCGCAAAACGCGGCTCTTTTGCACCCTATGTTCATACGCGTCAAGTGTTTGGAAAAGAATAACGCCAGCATAGCCGAGCTGGTTAGCGAGCAAATGCAAAAGATGCTGACTTCTCAATCTTTTGCGTGGCTTTATATGGACGAAATTACTCAAGGATTATCTCTTCCGCAGGAAATATTTTCCTATTTTTTAAGTTTTCACGGCTTTTTAACGGAGCGTTTGGTATACGACAACGTACCGGCTACGGCGAGCGCGTCGAGCGTTTCTATGGAATCGTGGGATGCGGGCGGAATAGATTTGGGTGTTTATTTCTTATATGAAGCAAATTCCATTAAAACGACGTTTCGCTACAATTCTGCGGCTTTTAAAATTGGCGCGGTTGAGAGAATGGCGCAGGATTTTCATTTGGTTATTCACAATATGCTCTTAAATTGGAACGACACTTTGGATAAATTCAGAGTGGAATACGGAAAAACTCAAAGGCGCAAAAGAAGCAGGGATATTTCGCAAATCCATATGCAAAAAGCGTATCAATATCTTTCAAATCTCGATATGTTCCGCGCGCTGAAAGAAGATACGCTTTGGCGTTTTGCAAGCGCGGCGCAAATCCATACTTGTCAAAGGGACGCGGATATTCCAAAGGGCGAGGGTTTATTTGTTTTTTTGATGTACGGCTCAATAGATCGTTATTTACAATTTCCAAACGGCGTAAAGGAAAAACTGGATCGCGTTCGAGAAAAACGCTGGATAAATGAAAACGCGGTTTTTAAAGAGAAAGCAAAAGCAAACATAACGTTTTCGATAGTGTCGTCTCCCACCGTGATTATGACGCTCCCCGCTCGTATCGTTGAAAACGAAGAACGCGTTTTTAATTTTTTGTATGAGCACGCCGCTGGCGCTATGAAATCGTATCTGGAATATAAAAAATGAAAAAATACAGTCATACCGGAAAAAATAGGTATGACTGTTTTTTGTTGTAAAGTATAGCGACTATGTCGATAAAAACAAAGTAAAACTTTATTTTTATCGTTTTATTATTCCCAAATATCCGTTCTTCCCGCCAAATACAGAGGAATATTGGTAAATACGCCGTCCTTTTTATAGTTTCTTTCGGAATAACGAATTGCAAAAGGCGGATTATATTTTTCCAAAAATTTCTTAAAACTTGTTGCTTTCTTGGTTTTGCCTGATTTTACTTCTATCGGAATAATCTTCATATCTTGCTGAATTAAAAAATCTATTTCGTGCTGACTGTCAGGCGCGTAATAATGAGGTTTAAATTCAAGGGACGATATAAATTGTTGCAATATAAAATTTTCGTTAATAACTCCTTTAAAGGAAAAATCCTTATCCAAAATAATGGCGTCATTTTCTATTTCCGCCATAGTCTTTAAAAGCCCCGTATCTAAAAAATATAATTTAAAATGATTAGTTTCCTCGTAAATTTTTAACGAATATAAAGGCGCAGACACATTATAAATTCGATTAACTATTCTTGACGATACCAACCATTCTATGGCTTCTTCAAATTCTCTTGCCCTTGCGCCGGGTTTAACGGTTCCGTAAGAAAATTTTTTATTTTCCTTGGCTAATTGCGGAACGATACTTCTATATACCAGTAAAATTCTGGCCGCATTTATCTTTCTGTTATGCTTGGAAAAATCATTTTCATATAAAGACAGAATATTTTGCTGAATTTTTTTTACCATACTTGGATCGCGATTTTGACTCCAAGCTGCCACACATTCCGGCATCCCGCCTATAATCAAATACAATCTGTACATTTCCGTTAAGCGATTATGAAAATGTTCGGGAATATCCATATTTTTGGTTATAGTTTCGTAAAATTTAAAGCAGCCTTCATCTACAGCTCTGATAAATTCTCTAAACGAAAGAGGATAAATATCCATAATATCTACCTGCCCAACGGGGTACGACTTTGGCGCGGCAAGAGAAGCGCCAAGCAAACTTCCCGCAGTTATAATATGATATTCGTTCGCATTTTCCCTAAAATATTTTAATGCATTTAAAGCTTCGGGACATTCTTGAATTTCGTCAAAAACTATAAGGGTTTTACCTGCAATAATTGCTTTCCCGTGAATCATCGTAAGAAATTCGATTAACCTTTTAGGGTCTTTTGTTTTTTGAAACATAGGAAAGAGCGCGGAATTTTCCTCAAAATTGAAATATGCCATATCTTCATAATAATTTTTCCCAAACTCACGCATAATCCAAGTTTTCCCAACTTGTCTTGCGCCGTTTAAAACGAGAGGTTTTCTGTATTTATCACTTTTCCAAGCCAATAGCTTTTTCATGCAATCTCTTTCCATAAAATCACCTTTTTTGCATATTTTTGTTTAGCATTTTACACATTTTTATCATATTTTTCAAATGATTTTACACAAAATCACAAATTTTAATCAAGGGCGTGAGAGAAAAAATTAAATTTTAAAATAACTGTTTAGAGAAATGCAGGGAAATTTCATATAAATGTAGAATTATGGAGAAAAAATTAAACTATGGCGGAGAAAAATTATGGAATTTTTGGACAGAGCTAAAATATTCGTTAAAGCGGGCGACGGCGGCAGCGGAAAAAGCGCGTTTAGAAGGGAAAAATTCGTGCCTAAAGGCGGCCCCTCCGGCGGAGACGGCGGCAGAGGCGGCGATATTGTTTTTCTTGCGGACGAAAACGAAAATACGCTCCAATATTTTAGGTATCACAGAAAATTTAAAGCGGAAAACGGCGAAAACGGCGATATTAAAAATCAATACGGAAGAAACGCGGAGCCGCTTATTGTTAAAGTTCCCGCAGGTACGGTGGTAAAAGACGAAGACACGGGGAAAATTATCGCGGATTTAACCGTAAACGGGCAGATGAAAGTTATCGCAAAAGGCGGCAGAGGCGGCAGAGGCAACGCAAAGTTTAAAAGCGCGGCAAATCGCGCCCCTACCATGGCGGAATTTGGCGAAGAAGGAGAGAGCAAAAATCTTTCGCTTGAGCTTAAACTTCTTGCCGACGTCGGCTTAATAGGTTATCCGAGCGTAGGAAAATCCAGCCTTATACGAAAGGTTTCGGCGGCAAAACCGGAAGTTGCGGACTATCACTTTACGACTCTTGTGCCCGTTTTAGGAGTTGTAAATACGGACTACGAAAAAAATTTTGTAATGGCGGATATTCCCGGTCTTATCGAAGGCGCGGCGGACGGCGTCGGATTAGGTCACGATTTTTTGCGGCATATCGAAAGGACAAGACTTCTGCTGCACATAATAGACGCGGCGGCAGTAGACGGCAGAGAGCCTGTCGAAGATTATAAGCGCATAAACGGCGAACTTTTGAAATACAGCGAAAAATTAGCAAAAAAGCGTCAGATTTTAGTAGCCAACAAAATAGATTTGCCGAACGCAAAAGAACATTTAGACGAACTACAAGATTTAGCCAAGAAGGAAAACATCGCATTTTTCAAGATTTCCGCCGCGACGGGCGAGGGCGTTGACGCGCTTATAACCTATCTTGCGGCGGAACTTGAAAAAATCCCCAAAGACGAAGAAATTGTTGAAATTGAAGAAGAAAACGAAGAAGATTCGGAAAAAATCACAATCAGCCGCGATATTTCGGGGGATTTTGTTGTATCGGGGAAAAATCTCGAAAAAATCGTCTATATGACAAATTTCGATAACGACGAGGCTCTGCGCCGCTTTCAATACATCTGGCGTATGAAGGGCATTGACGAAAAACTTAAGGAAAAAGGCATAAAAGAGGGCGACACAGTCCATATCGGCGAGATGAGTTTTGAATATAGGGAGTGAAACCGTGTTAAGAAAAGAACTGAAAGGCAAGCAGAAAAGTTTTTTGCGTTCAATGGGAATGACGCTTGAGCCTATAGTGCAAATAGGAAAAGAGGGCGTAACGCCGGAAGTGGTGGAATCCGCAAGAGAAGCGATAAAAAAGCGAGAGCTTATAAAGGTAAAAGTATTGCAAAATTCTCCCGAAGAAGTAGAGGACGCAATAGAAAAACTGGCGGAGCGGGTAGATTGCGAACTTGTGCAAGTAATAGGGCGTTGCGGCCTCCTTTATAAGAAGAACAACGAAAAGCCTAAAATAGAGTTGCCGAAATAAATGAAAAAATTTTTAAGATATTTAAGGACTGTAAAAAATTATTGGAACAGCCCCAAAGGGCGATTTGATATTTTAGATTATGGAAAGGCGATAGTTTATTTTATTTTAACAACTATAGTTATATTATTGGCTGTAAAATTATATTAAAAATGGGGGTCAAGGGGGACAAGTTCCCCTTGCAGGTCAAGGGCAGCGCCCTTGTGGGGTATGGGGCAACGCCCCATAAAAATACAAACGGAGGGGTAGTTATGCGCCTTGGAATTTTAGGCGGGACATTTGACCCCGTGCATATAGGTCATCTTATTACGGCGGAATGTGTGCTTGAAGAGCTTTCACTGGACGGCGTGCTTTTTATTCCCGCAAATGTTCCGCCTCATAAGACGGAACGAAAAATAATTTCATCGTACCATCGCTTGCGTATGGTGTGTTTTGCTACGGCGAATAATCCGCGTTTTAAAGTCTCCGATATAGAACTTAACCGCGAGGGTCCGTCTTATAGCGTCGATACCATAAACGAGTTGAAAAAAATATATATCGGCGCAACGTTTTTCTTTATTACCGGAGCGGACGCGATAAACGACTTGCCGACTTGGCACGAAGCTAAAGAACTCTTGAAAAACTGTCATTTTGTGGCGGCGACGAGAGCGGGAGTAAAACTTGAAAAAGACGCTTTAATCGAGTATTTCGGCGAGCTGGCAAGAACAAATATACACGAAGTAAATACGAGACGAATTGAAATATCCTCAACGGATATAAGGCAAAGAGTCAAAGAGGGAAAAAATATTATGTATATGGTAACCGATACGGTTGCAAAGTATATCGAAAAGGAGGGGCTTTATAAATGACGGTCGAAGAAATGAAAGAAACGCTAAAATCCCGCCTAAAGGGAAGCAGATATATTCACTCGTTAGGCGTTGCCGATACTGCGTTAGAGTTAGCCAAAAAGTTTGGCGTAAACGAAGAAAAAGCCTATATAGCCGGACTTCTGCATGATTCGGCAAGGGAATTTGAAAACGAAGCTATGATAGACGAAGCGAAAAAGCGAAATATCGAAATAGGCGAAGTGGAAGAAAAGATGCCGCTCCTCTTACACGCCAACATTGGCGCGGTATTGATAAAAGAGCGTTACGACGTTGACGACGAAGAAATCGGTAAAGCGATAGAAACCCACACGGTAGCGGGAAGAAATATGACGAATTTGCAAAAGATAATCTATTTTGCGGATATGATAGAGCCAAGCCGCGATTATCCCGGAGTAAACGAACTCAGAAAATTTGCCGAAAATCACACGCTGGACGAAATTATGCTCGAGGCTCTTTCCGAGTCCATAGCGTTTATCTTGGAAAAGTACGGACTTATACACCCCGCGACGGTTTTTGCCAGAAACGAACTCTTGATGTAAATTTTATTTGAAAAACATATTCGATTATTATATAATACACCTTGTTTTTATCAATATATGGAAGGAAGTAATGTATGAATCAAACCGATAAGGACGCTCTCGCCCTTCATAAAAAGTATCACGGCAAAATAGAAATGGTCTCTACCGTGCCGCTTGAGTCCGCTGAGGACTTAACGCTTGCCTATACGCCCGGCGTTGCTGCGCCGTGCCTTGCCATTAAGGATAATCCCGACGCTGTTTACGATTACACCAGCAAGAGAAATATGGTGGCGGTCGTAACCAACGGCACGGCTGTTCTTGGACTTGGCAACATAGGAGCTGCTGCGGGACTTCCCGTTATGGAAGGCAAAGCGATTTTGTTTAAAGTTTTTGCGGGCGTGGACGCTGTTCCCATCTGCTTAAACACAAACGACAAAAACGAAATAATTCGTACCGTTGAAATGCTTGAGCCGGGTTTTGGCGGCGTAAACCTTGAAGACATCAAAGCACCCGAATGTTTTGATATTGAAAACGCTTTAAAAGATAAAGTCAAAATTCCCGTATTTCACGACGATCAACACGGCACGGCTATAGTTATAACTTCTGCGCTCATCAACGCGCTTAAAATCGTGGGCAAAAGATTTCAAGACGTTAAAATCGTAATAAACGGCGCAGGCGCGGCGGGGCAAGCCATCGCAAGACTCCTTGCGTTCGTAAAAGCAAAACACATTGTGCTCTGCGATACGAAAGGCGCGATTTACGCAGGTCGTCCGGAGGGAATGAACCCATATAAGGATTCTATCGCGAAAGTTACAAATCTTGAAAAAGAAAAAGGCTCGCTTGAAGAAGTCTTAAAAGACGCGGATATTTTCATCGGCGTATCAAAAGGAAATATAGTATCCGGCGAAATGGTCAAAAATATGGCGAAAGACGCTATAATTATGGCAATGGCAAACCCAACGCCGGAGATTATGCCGGAAGAAGCAAAAGCCGCAGGCGCAAGAATAGTAGGCACCGGTCGTTCGGATTTTCCGAATCAGGTAAATAATCTTTTAGCGTTCCCAGGAATTTTCAGAGGCGCGCTTGATGTTCGCGCTACGGACATAAACGACGAAATGAAAATAGCGGCGGCAAAAGCTATCGCGTCTTTGGTGGAAGAAGATAAACTCTCCGAAGATTACGTAATAGTAAGCCCGTTTGACGCAAGAGTTGCGCCCGCCGTTGCAAAAGCGGTGGCGCAAGCGGCGATAGATACGGGAGTCGCAAGAAGAAAGAATTACACGGCAGAAGACGTGGAAGCCCACACAAAACGCTTAATGGCAGAGATGCACAAAGACCACGAAGGATTCTTAAAGCGTATGCAAGCTGGGCTTATGAAGGCTTGGCAAAAAGTGCCGCTCGTAAAAAAATAAAATTTGTAAACAAAAAATCCCCTGCATTTTTGCAAGGGATTTTTTGTTTACAAATTTATTCGTATCTTAACGCCTCTATTGGGTCTAGTTTCGCCGCTTTTCTTGCGGGGTATATGCCAAAGAAAAGCCCCACCGCCATAGAAAAAATCACGGAAACGACAATAGGCGTCGCTGAAATATACGCGCTTAAAGTAGTGGGCATCATTTTTTCCGCCCCCGTCGCTATGGCGCAACCTAACGCTACGCCGATAAGCCCGCCGATGCCGGAAAGCACCATAGATTCAATCAAAAATTGCGTCATAATGTTTAAATACGTCGCGCCTAACGCTTTTCTGATACCGATTTCACGCGTCCTTTCCGTGACCGATACCATCATTATGTTCATAATGCCTATGCCGCCCACAAGCAGGGATATTGCCGCGACCGCCGTGACAAAGAGCGACATTTGGTTTAAAATCTCCGTAAATTGCTCCATCAGCGCGCGCATATCCATAATCTCAAAATCGTCCTCTTGATTTTCGGGAATTTTATGGCGGGCGTGTAAAAGAGCCGCTATCTCTTGCCCCACCTCTGTTGTGGAATATCCGCTCGACACGCTTACGTTTATCATGTTCACAAAATCAATGCCCATCATTCTCTCTTGCATCGTTGTGAAGGGTATAAAGATAACGTCGTCCTGGTCTTCGCCTCTGTTGG
>JAGBKP010000086.1 GCA_017635875.1 Selenomonadaceae bacterium
TCCTGCCGCAACGCCCGCGCCTGCAGCTTCGGCTCCTGCGGCAAAAGCTCCGGCTAAGCCTGCCGCCGCCGCGCCTGCGAAGAAAAATCACGCGGGGCAGTCCGTGCGCGTCGATATTGAAAAACTCGATACTCTTATGAACTTAATGGGCGAGCTTGTTATAAACAAAGTCCGTCTTGAACAAATCGGGCAGACTCATAGAATAGGCGAACTTACCGAAACTTTGGAGCAAATGGACAGAGTTACCACCGACCTCCAAAACATTGTTATGAAAGTCAGAATGGTTCCCGTAAGCCAAGTCTTTAACCGCTTCCCACGTATGGTGCGCGACGTTGCAAAAGAACTTAACAAAGAAATCAACCTTACCATCGAAGGCGAAGAGACGGAACTCGATCGTACCGTTATCGACGAGATCGGCGATCCCATTATGCATTTGCTCCGTAATTCTCTTGACCACGGTTGCGAGCTTCCGGACGAGCGCGAGAGAAAAGGCAAGCCCCGCGTCGGCGAAGTCGGCTTAATAGCGCGTCACGAAGGAAATAACGTCGTCATTATGGTAACCGACGACGGCGCCGGAATAAATGCTGATAAAATGCGCCGCAAGGCCGTTGAAAAGGGAATGATGACGCAGGAAGAAGTCGATAAATTAGACGACGCGGATGCGGTTCGCATTATCTTCCTTCCCGGTTTCTCCACCGCAGAGCAGATAAGCGACATATCAGGACGCGGCGTCGGTATGGACGTTGTCAGAAACAAGATAGAAGCCTTATCCGGTCACGTTGACGTTGAAACTCACGTGGACGAAGGTTCCATATTTAAGATTAAACTTCCTTTGACGCTTGCGATTATTCAGGCGATGCTCGTTAAAGTGCAGGAAGAAATGTACGCTATACCGCTTGGCTCTATCGACAGCACGATAAACATACAGCCTGACGATATTAAAACCGTACAAAATAAGGAAGTTATCGTGCTCCGCGGCGAAATTATTCCGATTATCAGAATGGAACAGACTCTTCAAATCCCGCACGTTAAAGACTTCGACGAGATTTTCGTGGTTGTCGTGCACGCGGGCGAAGCGAAAGCGGGCATCGTGGTGGACAATCTTATAGGTCAGCAGGAAATCGTTATAAAGACCCTGGGAAATCTCTTTACGGGGCTTAAAATGTTTTCCGGCGCGACCGTATTGGGCGACGGGCGCGTTGCGCTTATCATCGACGTGGCTACTATGATGCAATAAGGGGAGGAAAGAGAAATGGCAAACGAACTTGCGCCGATTACGGACGAATTGGGTCAACCCGTAGAGGAAGGAACTCAGGTTGTCGCTTTTAAACTCCGTGACGAAGAGTATGGAATAAGCATTTTAAACGTACAAGAAATCAGAAATCTTACGGATATTACCCGCGTGCCTTTTGCGGCGGATTTTATAAAGGGCGTTATAAACCTTCGCGGCAGCGTCCTGCCGGTTATCGACTTAAAGCAGCGTTTAGGGCTTGAGCAGACCCCGTATACCGAAAAAACTCGTATAGTGACTGTTACCGTAGAAGATGTTCACGTCGGTATGCTTGTTGACGCTGTGACAGAGGTTATAACCATAGATTCTAAACCGGTAGATCCCAAAAAAGCGGTGAACGTAAAAGAAGCAAATCGTTTTTTGAGCGGTATCGGCAATATGGACGGCAGACTCATAATAATGTTGAATTTAGAAGAAATTATCGGTATATAAGCAAATGAGGTATCGTAACTATGGCTGATGAATTTAATTTGACTCCAAATCAAATGGATGCGTTGAGGGAGATAGGAAACGTTGGCGCGGGCAACTCCGCTACGGCTCTTTCTCAAATTATAAATCGGCGCATTGATATGAACGTGCCAAAAGTCGCGCTCGTTCCGATAGAGTCTGTACCGGACTTGGTTGGCGGTCCCGATACTATAGTTGTTGGCGTTTTTTTAAGAGTGTATGGTAAAGCTCCGGGGAATATCTTGTTTCTCTTGCCGCAAAAAAGCGCCTTTTTCCTGGTGGATACGCTTATGGGTAAAACTCACGGCGCAACCGATAAGCTTGATTTTATGGACGAGTCCGCGCTTATGGAGATTGGAAACATCTTGGCGGGCGCATATTTAAACGCATTCTTTACTTTTACAAACATATCGATGCTTCCTTCCATTCCGGCGCTGGCGATGGATATGGCGGGCGCCATATTAAATGTTGTCCTTGTGCAGCTTGGACAGATGGGCGATACCGCAATGGTTATCGAAACCGAATTTTTATCGGAGGACGATGGAATAAACGGTCACTTCTTCTTGGTGCCGGACCCCGGTTCTCTTGAGACTATTATTAAAGCGGTAGGAGTTGAGTGATATGCCAGAGCTTATAAGGGTGGGTATGGCTGATTATAAAGTCGGAAAAAGCCCCGCTACGTTAATCAGCTACGGGCTTGGCTCTTGCATTGGCGTCTCACTTTACGACCCGCAGCTTAAAGTCGGTGGGCTTCTTCACATAATGCTCCCCGACAGCAAACAGGCAAGAGCAAGCGATAATCCCGCAAAATTTGCAGATACGGGATTTCCGCTTATGTTAAAAGACGTGTTGGCGTTAGGCGCGGTTAAAAGCCGTTTGGTGGCAAAACTCGCCGGCGGCGCGCAGATGTTCGCCTTTCAAAATGCAACAGATGTTATGAGAGTTGGGTCAAGAAATGCCGAGGCTGTTAAGAAATTGCTGCAGGCAAACGGCATAAAGATACTTGCAGAGGACACGGGCGGCACTTATGGACGCACGGTTTCGATAGATTTAACGAATGGCGCGTACAAAGTTAAAACCATAGATAAAGGCGAAAAAGAGATTTAAGACATTTACAAGCGTAGTAGGTGAGTATGTGAAAGAATTTGTGACAACTTTTAAATTTAAAGCGTCGATTCTTTTTGCGATAATCTCCTTTTTGGTAGTTATGATTGCAGGACTCTTAAAAGATGTTCGTTTTATCACGATTGCTTGGCGCTCCCTACTCGCTTTTTTTGTTGCAGGCGCGATAGCTTATTTTATTATCTTTTTATTGGAGTTTAAGGGAATTATAAATTTTGACGTTATAGAAGCGGAAGAAGAAATTGCGGAGATTGGTGAAGAAACCAATGAAACCGATGAAAACGTTGAAAACGAAGAAACCGGTGAAGAGAGCGGAGAGAAAAGCGAAGATTCGGAAAACGAAGGCGACGGCTTTAAGCCTATGAATGCGGATAACTTGCAAAGAGTCGCAACATCTTAAATAAAAAGGGGGGCTATCAGTGTTACTCGAAACCGAGACTATAACAGGAGTTGATGCCCTTTGGGATCGTTATTTCAGAAACAAAACCGTAGAAAACAGAAACAAAATAGCGGAATATTATTTGCCTCTCGTGAAATTGGTTGCGGGACGAATTGCAATGAGTCTCCCAAGCCACGTTGATAAAGAGGATTTATTGAGCAGCGGTTTTTTTGGATTGATAGAGGCTATAGACAGATTTGACGCAGGACGAAAAAATAAATTTGAAACATACGCGGGGGTCAGGATAAGGGGCGCGATGCTTGATTATCTCCGCTCGAAAGATTGGATACCCGTGACGACACGGCAAAAAATCAGAAAATACGAAAAGGCGGTTTACGAGCTTGAATCTGAATTGGGTCGTCCCGCAAATGATGAAGAAATCGCGGAGCGTTTGCAGATACCCATATTTGAACTTCCGGAAATCGAAAGGGAATTAAACGCCGCGACATTGGTGCCTTTTGAGGAATATACGCGCTCTTTTGATTTGGAGTCCGGCGATGTAACGCCCTCTGATTCGATGGAGTTTAAAGAACTTCAAAATACTTTGGCAAACGCCATAGACAGGCTTCCCGAAAAAGAAAGGCTCGTTGTGTCGCTCTATTACTACGAAGAACTGACATTAAAGGAAATAAGTTTGATAATGCACTTGACGGAGGCGAGAATCTCTCAACTTCACACTAAGGCGGTGTTTAGATTGAGAGGTTATCTTGCGAGAATGAAGGCGAGTTTGATATAAGAATTTAAGAGGTAATATTATGGCAGATGATGAAGTAAGAACCGAAGGCAGCGAAGAGGAAGGTTATCTGCTGCAGTTTTCAGCGGACGGCGTTTTTTTGACGATATATCCTCTCACGGTTATAGACAGCGCGGTTATCACAAGAATATTAGATGAGTATCAAGCGGAAGATTACGACGAGGGAGACATTGTACGGATTATAAAATCTGCTTCAGGCGAGCCTGAGAAAATCGCGGATAAATATACTGCTCCGAAAAAAAATGCAGATACTGATGAGGCTGTCCCGGAAGAATACGCGAAGATTTTCGTGGATGTATCGAAAGACAGAATGGAAGCCGTAGTGCGTTTCGATTTGACTTACGGCTCGAAACTTCCGACGGCGGATATGGTAAGAGATGCGTTAAAAGAAAAAAAGGTTGTTTACGGTATAGACGAAGAAGCCATAGAAAAAGGGGTGCAGAGCGCGTCTTTCTTCGTTGCGGCGACAGGTATACCTCCTAAACACGGGCAAAACGCCGTTATTGAAAGAAAATTTGATTTAAGCGATGTGGGCAAGCCTAAAATCGGAGCGAACGACAGAGCCAATTACAAAGATTTGAATTTGTTCCATCTTGTAAAGCGAAATACGCTGTTAGCGGTGAGAATCCCGCATACTGACGGCGTGCCGGGAAAAGATGTGTACGGAAACACAGTTGCGGCGAAAAACGGTCGTCCCGTGCCTATGCCGGTTGGGAAAAACACGAAAGTTATAGAGGATAATAAACTTGTTGCCGCTATAGACGGGCAGATTATTGATAAAAAATCCACTATCGCGGTTGATCCTCATTTGGTTCTTAACAGCGGCGTTAATGTTGCGACGGGCAGCATTGATTTTACCGGAAGCGTTGAAATAAAGGGAAACGTGGAGCAGGGGTTTGTGGTAAAAGCTACGGGCGACGTTGAAATATCCGGCACCGTAAACGGCTCTATAATTGAAGGACGAAACGTATTTATAAAGGGCGGCGTGAACGGAATGAACCGCGCTCGCATAAAGGCGGCGGAAGATGTTCGTATGGCGTTTGCCGAAAGCGCGGACATTGAGGCGCGTCGCGATATTTATGTTTCGGACGTTGTGCTTCATACAGACCTTCGCGCGGGCAAAAAGATAATTTTAGAAGGCAAAAAAGCTCAAATAGTAGGCGGTAAAACCGAGGCGGGCGAGGAAATCCGCGTAAATTCCCTGGGCAATTCTTCGCAGGTTATTACTCGCGTATCCGTTGGTATTGACCCAAATCTTCAAGGGCAGTATAAAGAAACCGTCGCTCGCTATAAAGAGGGTAAAAAACGCCTGCAACAAGTAACGCAGATGCTCGCCACTTTAAGCAAAATGGATATAAGCAAGTTATCTGAGGACCGCTTGGAGCAGATAAATCAGCTGACGCGTTCGCAGTTTCCTCTCGCCGGGCAAATTCGCCGCGATGAAACCACTATAAAAAAGCTCGAACAGGAGCTTGCAGATATGAAGCACGGCAAAATAAGAGTTGCCGGCACGATTTATCCCGGAGTAAGAGTTTCGATCAATTCCATTCAAAAACAATTTTTGAGCGAGGCAAAACATTGCCAGCTTAGCTTAGAAGACGAAGTGATAGTCATATCGCCGTATTAACACTCTCGGAGGTGTTTTATATGGATGTTACGCCTATGAGTTTGCAAATGGTTGTGCCTCATTCCACGGAAGTGGGGCAGATGCAACACAATATGAATCAAGCGGGAGCCTTGCAGCAGAGTTTTGAAACGCTTAAAGAAAAGCAAGACGCGGAGCTTAAACAATCGCAAGTGCGAGAAAAGGACAATCTTGAGGACGGCAAAGTAAAAGACGACCCCGAAAGACAAAATCGCGGCGCGTATCAAAGAGCGCGTAAACGCGTTATGGCAAGAAGCGAAGAAGAAGCGGAAAAAGAAAAATTTGCGTTTGACCCAACTCGCGGTCGGCATCTCGATATTTCTTTTTAAGCAACAAATGGCTGTTGATACTTTTTATAAAGTTACTTTTTGATTGAGGAAAAGATTTATAAAATGAAAAGAGTGTGAAAGAATGACGGAGATAGATAAAAAACTTAATGAAATAATTAAAGCATATAATCATCTAATGAAAAACTTAATGAAATAATTAAAGCATATAATCATCTAATGAAAAACATTGACGATGAGGCGGCTATTAGTCAAAATCGCGCTTATGGCGGTATAATTCGTTCCGGAAAAGGTAAGCTAGTCGAAAATATTGCGGAGTGTTTGGTTCGCATAGCTTGGGAAGATGTTCTTGGTCAAGACGGCGACAGAATGAAAATAAATAAGAAAAAAATGCCAATCGGTATAAGCGACGGTTATATTGATCGTATATCCGACAATAATGTAAGCGAATATCTCAAAAAACATAATGGAGAGCTTGTTTATAAATTTGGCACGGATGTTCAGGTGTTTATTGACGATGAATTGGTCTTACCGATTGAATGTAAAACTTATGCCGAAAATGCTATGATGAAGCGTATTCTTTTTGACGCTAAACTGATGAAAGAGGCAATGGGAACAAACACTTATTATCTAGTACAGCTTGAGAGTCAACTTGGTGGCGATTACAGCGAATTGAAAAAAGTAACGTACGGCAGTCCCGCGACGCACGCTCTAATGTCGTATGTTGATGTTGACCTTAAAATAATTACGTTGTTAAAAGGCGAAAGGCATGTAAAACGTCCTATTCATAAACATGAGTATTTTAAGGAATTGAAAATTTCCGAATTGCAAAAAGCGGTAAATATTTTTGCAAATGATTTGAAAAAATATGTGGAATAAAAGATAAAAAAAGCGTCAAATATCTGTTCTGATATTGACGCTTTTTTTTATGTTTCTTTAAAAAGGTTTTGTTGTAAAGATTCAGAATCGGAAATTCTTTTTTCGGCAGTATTGCAATATTCTTTAGATATATCAATACCAATGTATCTACGACCGTTTTTTTTGGCTACAACCGTTGTAGTTCCGACTCCATTAAACGGATCAAGGACTATATCGTTTTTAAAACTAAACAGTTTAAGCACTCGCTCAACAAGACTTTCAGGAAACATTGCCGGATGACCAAATTCTTTCATACGACGTTCAGGTGCTATGCTCCATTTTGCCACGACCCAAGATTTAAATTCTTCTGCGGAAATATCGGCATCGGCGGTTTTTCCGGCTTTTTTCAAATCGCCTTTACAATATACCTCTATAAATTCCCAAGTGTATTTCAAATACGGACTTGACGGACTTTTCCAACTTCCGTAAGAACACATTTTACAGTTGTAATTATTTTTTTCCCAAAGTATCTCGCCTTTCCATATCATCTTGTTTTCCATAAAAAAATTACCGATAATATGATGCGCAGGAATATAATCGGAATATAGCGGTTGAACATTAACAACAAATCTTCCGCCATATTTTAAAACGCGAATACACTCTTTAAAAATATTAAACAGTTTTTCAAAGTATGCGTTCCAACTTGCCGTGTCCTCGTGATCGTTATATTCAAGTCCAAAGTTATATGGAGGCGAAGTGAATATAATATCAATACAATTATCCGGAAGATTTTTCAAAAAATTAAGACTGTCTGCGCAGACAATTTTATTTTCAAATTCAAGAGGTAACTGATTGTTAGTCTTTGAAAAAAAGTTATCGTTGGCATAATAATGTTTGCCGCGATTTTTTTCTTTCGCTTTTCGATTTGAAACTTTCCGTTCCGCATTAAATCCGACAAAATGCCGCTTATTTCCTTTTAAGCCATAACTTCCGATTTTATCGACAATTTCAAAAGCCGCATTTTTCAGTGAATCGCTTATATCGAGAGTAGTCATAAATTCTCGGTATTTTATCATATCGAGTTGGTACAAATTGATATTTAAGGTTTCTTCTTTAAGATTCATATAAGCGTCCGTTTTTGGAAATGCAACATTAAACGCATTTTTTAGCAATTTACACTCATCATTGCCATATAATGAAACATTAAGTTTTTCATTACGATATGTAATCATCATTTTTCACCTCGTCATCTTGCTTTAATGTATCTTAGCACAAGACAAAGATGAAATCAAGCTATTTTTGTCAAAAAAATCAACACAAAAAATTTTCGAAAATTGCAATAACAAATCGGACAGTAAAAAAAAATAATTATAGGATATGTGGAAGTAAGGAAATTTGTTTGTCGAATAATTCTTTGGGTGTACGATAGCCAAACATCTTTCGGGGTAAATTATTGATAAAATTCTCTATAGTTTGTACGGTATAGTCAGACACTTCTCCAATGTTTTTACCCTTTGGAATAAAACGCCGTACTATGGAATTTTGCTTCTCGTTGGTTCCACGTTCGCCTGCAGAATACGGATGGGCAAAATACACGTTTATTCCGACAAGAAATTCTTGTAAACTGCAAAACTCGCTACCATTATCGCTGGTTACCGTTTTAAATACCCGCGGAAACATTTCGCCATATTCTTTCTTTAGTGATACAAGAGCATGTTCTACTGATTTTTTATTTTTACCATCAATTTTAATGATATGGCGTTTACGCGTCATTCGCTCATCAAGAGTCAATAAAACTTCTCCGGTGTTTCGCTTACCTACTATCGTGTCGATTTCCCAATGTCCAAATTCTGTTCGGCTATTTACAATTTCCGGACGCTCTTCAATGCTAGCTCCTAAAATACGGCGATTTATACGGCAACGGTGCTTATGAGTATTTCGTCTAACTCTAAGTAAAAGGTCTATGTTTTTTACTTTGATAAGACCTTTGCTGATATAGTTATATAAAGTCTTAGTACAAACGGTAACATCAAACATTCCTTCTAGTTTGGCTCTGCCACAAACAGCATCGGGTGATAATTTTTTATTTATGATTTCGTTTTCAGCAAATCGTATGAACTCATTTGCTTTATCCAACTTATATGGCTTGCGACAAAAACTACGATTTCTTTCATAAGCGCGTTGACCTGTATCAGCAAAATATACGCGACGAAGTTTAAGATTGGAGTCGAGTTGTTCAACAGTGCCGCGTTTTAATTCTTCATATAATGTGGAGCGAGATATTCCTAATTGATTTGCTATTTGAGTCTTTGGAACTTTTTGCCGCATAAGTGCTTGAATTTCGCCTCGTTGATATGAATTTAGATGTTGAAAACGACGCTTATTTGTAGTAGAATTAGTGCTAGACATGCAGGTTGGCTCCTTTCGGCGGATTGTGCGTCACACTTATCCTACCACAAGCCTTCCTGCTTGTCTTTTTTTGTGTCCGATTTCATTTTACAATTAACACACAAAAAATTTCTAGATAAAATTAACTCAATTTTTGATTGTTTGGGGGGTGAGGTTACGTATGCTTTCTTTATCAAAGTGCTATCGCGACTATTATTGGCGCGACAACAAGGGCGGGGAGGTAGTTTATCACTTTTAATTTTGTGATTTCTGCCATATTAAGCCCTAAAGCCATGATTATGAGTGAGCCTACCGTGTTTAGTTCGGTTATTATCGCGTTTGAAAGAATTGGCGCGAGGGTTTCGGCAAAAATTACTATCGCGCCTTGAAAGAAAAGAGTAAATACCGCAGAACCCAAAACTCCCGCGCCCATTACGGCGGAAAGCATTATTCCCGCTATAAAATCAAGGAGCGATTTGGTATAGAGCATATTAAAATCGCCCAACAGACCCGCGTTTAAAGAGCCTACTATTACCATCGCGCCTACGTTCATTATAAGGCACGACGTCACAAAGGCGTTGGCAAAATCTTCGCCGCCGCCTTTTTTTGAAAATTTTGAGGTGATTTTTTCCGCTCCGCGATTTATTTTTCCGTCAAGGTCTGTGAGTTCTCCTATAAAAATCCCAACGCTTACGGCTATTATCATTATAAGTATGTGCTTTTCCGCAATCGCTCCCTGTATGCCGATTAGTACCGTGCAAACGCCCAATCCTTTCATAAGCGCGCTTGAAATGTCTTTCGGCACTCCTTTTTTTGCGGCAAGCCCTATAAGAGTGCCAATAACAATGGCTATGCTGTTTACAATAACGGCGAACATTAAACCACCTCAAAAATTATCCCCGCGCAAAGCGGGGATTTTTTATTTGTTTTCGTGCCGATACATTTTCTTTATATGACGCTTTTGCAAAATTAGCACGATAACGATTAGGATTATGCCGATTAAATCCGTGACGCTGCCCGGTTTTATCATTAAAAGCCCGCCTATAAGCAATATTATCCGCTCGAATTTAGTTGTGTAATCGATAAAATAACCGATAAGCGACGCGGAAAGCGCGACCATACCTACAACAGCCGTTATCAGCGCGGACAGCGTCACCGAGATATTTCCGCTTTGTAGCAAGAGTTCAGGCGACATTACGAAAATATAGGGGATTATAAACGCGGCTATGGCAAGTTTGGACGCGTTTACGCCTGTTCTTAACGCGTTGCCGCCGCTAATGCCCGCGCCTGCAAACGCCGCAAGCGCGACGGGCGGAGTTACGTCCGCTATTATGCCAAAGTAAAATACGAACATATGCGCCGAAAGTATCGGCACTCCTATTTGCAGGAGCGCAGGAGCGGCGACCGTGGACGTTATGACATAGTTTGCAGTCGTGGGTACGCCCATACCGAGGACTATGGCGGTAATCATCGTAAAGAAAAGACTTGGGAGGAGCGCGCCGCCTGAAAGCTCGATTAAACTTGACGCAAGTTTTAGTCCCATACCCGTCTTTGTGACTACGCCTATTATAATTCCCGCGGAGGCGCAGGCGACAAGCACTCCCAGCGCGCCTTTTGCGCCTTTTTCAAGCCCGTTTACTATTTCAATAGGTTTCATACGGGTCGATTTTCTTAAAGAGGAGCAGATTATGGACAAAAATATAGCGACAAGCGCGGCTCTCATCGGGGTGTAGCCGGTAACAAGCAAATAGACTATGACTATCAGAGGAATAGCGAGATGACCGCGTTCTTTTAAAATTTCGCCGATTTTCGGAAGTTTTTCTCGTGGGATTCCCTTTAAATGGTTGCGTTTCGCCTCAAAATGCACGCCCAGCCATACGCCCAAAAAGTAGAGCAGAGCGGGGATGGCGGCGGCTTTTACAATATCAACGTACGGCACGCCCACAAATTCCGCCATTAAAAACGCCGCCGCGCCCATAACAGGCGGCATAAGCTGACCGCCGGTAGAAGCCGCAGCCTCTACCGCGCCCGCAAAATTTTTGTGGTAGCCGAGTTTTTTCATCATCGGAATGGTTAAACTTCCCGTGCCGACAACATTTGCAACGGAACTTCCCGATACCGTCCCCATTAGGCCGCTTGAGAGCACCGCGACTTTAGCGGGACCGCCCGACGCCCAACCCGCTATGGAATTTGCAAGGTCTATAAAGAATTTGCCGAGTCCCGTTACTTCTAAATACGCGCCAAAGAGTATGAACAGGAATATAAAGGTGGACGATACGCCTAACGGTATGCCGAAAATGCCTTCCGTGGTGAAATAAAGATGGCTTACAAGCTGATTTACTGTAAGCCCGCGGTGGGCGATAAGGCTTGGCATATACGGTCCTAAGAACGCGTAAGTCAAGAAGAACAGCACGACTATTACCATAGGCAAGCCCACTACGCGCCGCGTCGCTTCTATAATCGTAATTATGCCTACAATACCAAAGATTAAATCGGCGCTCGTTACGGTGCCGGCGCGCAACACTAATTCCCCGTAAGCGTATACGATATACAGCGGAGTCGCCGCGCCTATAATTGCAAGAGCGGCGTCCAAAGGGTGGATTTTTTCGCGCGACCATGATTTTCGCGTGGGATAGAGCAAAAATGCAAGCGCCATACCGAAACTTAAATGCACGGCGCGTTGGAGTTGCGCGTCAAGCACGCCGAAAATCGCGGTGTAGAGTTGAAAGAGTGAAAAGGATATGGCGATTGCCGTTACGATTTTCGCCATAAATCCCATATAATTCATAGTATCGGATTCTTTGCTGTATTCTTTTAAAACTTTTTGAGCCAGTTCTTCGTTTTTTGCGTTTTCCAATTTTGCGCCTCCTATAGTTAATATGTCACAGCAGATATTTTACTTCAATAAATGATATTTGTCACTATTTTTTTTTGACAAAAAAGCGGCAAGAGCCGATTTTAAGCTCTCGCCGCTTTTGTTATTACAATACCTTCGATAAAAACGCTTTTGTGCGTTCTTCTTTCGGATTTTCAAAAATTTCTTTGGGATTTCCTTCTTCTACTATATAGCCGCCGTCCATAAAGATTAGCCTTGTGCCGACTTCCCTTGCAAACCCCATTTCGTGCGTTACCACAATCATTGTCATACCCGATTTTGCAAGTTCTTTCATAACGTCCAAAACTTCGCCTACAAGCTCAGGGTCAAGAGCTGATGTCGGCTCGTCAAAGAGCATAAGTTTCGGATTCATCGCCAAGGCTCTCGCTATGGCTACGCGCTGTTGCTGACCGCCCGAAAGCTGTTCGGGGTACGCGCTTTCTTTATCCGCAAGCCCTACGCGGGAAAGAAGTTCTCTTGCGGTTTTTTCACATTCCTCGCGAGGGAGTTTTCTTACTTTCATAGGCGCAAGTATTATGTTTTCAAGCACCGTCATATGCGGAAATAGGTTAAACCTCTGAAACACCATTCCGACTTCGGCGCGGACTTTGTTTATTTCCGCCTCGCCCGATATTTTTATGCCGTCTACGATTATTTCGCCTTCGGTCGGCTCTTCAAGATAATTTATGCAGCGTAAAAACGTGGATTTGCCCGAACCAGACGGGCCTATTATAACGACAACCTCGCGCGGCTTAACGCGAATATCTATGCCTTTTAAAATCTCAAGCTCGCCGAAGGATTTTTTCAGCCCTTTAACGTTTATCATTTATACGCCACCTCTTTTCAAGATACGCAACCAAACGCGAAATCGTAAGCGTCATTATAAGGTAAATAACCGCAACGGAGAGCCAAATTTCAAGCGCGCCGTAAGTTCGGGCGATTATAAGCTGACCGCGCCTCGTAAGCTCCTCAAAACCTATGACCGAAACAAGGGAAGAATCCTTTAAAAGCGCGATAAATTCATTCCCAAGCGGAGGAATAACGCGTCTAAAGGCTTGCGGGACTATGATATAGCCCATAGTTTGCAGCCAAGTCATGCCAAGCGACCGTCCGGCCTCCATCTGTCCCTTGTCGATGGACTCTATTCCTGCGCGGAAAATTTCCGCCACATACGCGCCGCTGTTGATGCCGCAACCCGCTATGGCGGCGATAAACGGGTCTATTCTCTGCCCCGTAATAACGGGAAGCGCAAAATATATTATAAAAATCTGCACGAGTAGGGGAGTGCCGCGGAAAAAATCAACATACACCGCCGCCGCAAAACGCACTATTTTCACGCTTGAAATTCTCGCAACGCCCGCAAACAGCCCGATAAATATGCCAAGCGCGATGGAAAGCACGGTAATTTCAATCGTAACCGCCGCCCCCGTGAGGAGTAGCGGTATCGACGTCGCTATTAAATCGAACGAAAAAGTCATTTAGATACCCCGAACCATTTGTCGTAAATCTTCTGATATTCGCCGTTATCTTTGAGTTTTTTAAGCGCGGCGTTTATTTTTTCCTGAAGTTCCTTGTTGTCCTTACGCATAGCCATACCATAGTTTTCGGAGGTGAGTTTGTCGTTAAGCGGCTTTACGCCTTCGCTGTTGGTGCGTTTTAAATAGTAATCGTTTACCGGGCGGTCGTTAATAACCGCGTCTACGCCGCCCGCTTTAAGCTCCATAAAACATTCGGAAATTACGTTAAAGTTTTTAACTTCGCAATCTTTGATTTTAGCAGCTTCTCTTGAGCCTGTTGTGCCGATTTGCACCGCGACTTTTTTGCCTTCCAAATCGGTGAAACCTTTGATTTTGTCTTCGTTCGCGCGTACAACAATCGTAAGTCCGGATTCGTAATACGGGTCGGAGAATAACACCTTATTCTTGCGCTCGTCGTTAATGGTCATACCCGAAATAATGAGGTCGATATTTCCGGCTTCAAGAGCGGGGATAAGCCCGTCGAAACCGATGTTGGATATTTCTACTTTATAATTCATTTCTTTTCCGATAGCGCGGATTAGATCCATATCAAAGCCTTGATATTCGGTTTTACCTTCCTCTTGAAACTCAAAAGGAGCAAAATCCGCAGAACACGCCACGCGGATAACTTTGTTTTCGGTCTTTTGCGCCTTGTTGTCGCCGCCGCAACCCGTAAGAACAGCGGTAAGCATAAAAATACTTCCCAATATAAGCGACAATATTTTTTTGTTCATAGTATCACCTCATAAAACATAAAGAAAAGGGGACAAAGCCCCTTTTAACTCTAAAATATTCCCCGTAAAGACATAAAAACGGGGTGCAGGGGGCGTTGCTCCCTGCCGGGGTCAAGGGGCAGAGCCCCTTGTGGGTACAGGGCAAAGCCCTGTGTTATAAAAAATTTTATTTTAACATAGCAAGCATAGTGCCCGCCGCGACGGCGGTGCCGATAACGCCCGCGACATTCGGTCCCATAGCGTGCATTAAGAGGTAGTTGCCGGGTTTGCTCTTCATACCGACCATTTGAGATACGCGAGCCGCCATAGGAACAGCGGAAACGCCGGCAGAGCCGATAAGCGGATTGATTTTGCCGCCGGTGGCTTTAGACATAATCTTACCGAGGATAAGACCGCCCGCCGTGCCGCCGATAAACGCGATAAGACCGAGGACGATTATAAGGAGAGTTTCTTTAACGAGGAAACTTTCCGCCGACATCGTCATACCCGTGCCGGTTGCAAGGAAAATAGTAACCATATTGCAGAGCGCGTTTTGCGCAGTATCTGAAAGTCTGTCCATAACGCCCGATTCTCTAAACAGATTGCCAAGCATAAGGCAACCCAAAAGCGCCGCGATGGAAGGGAGCAACAAGCTTATAAAAATAGTCGCGACGATTGGGAACACGATGCGCTCAAAACGAGTGACGGGGCGAAGATTCTCCATTTGAATTTCCCGCTCTTTTTGAGAAGTAAGAAGCATCATAACAGGCGGCTGAATAAGAGGAACAAGGGACATATAGGAATACGCCGCGACCGCTATCGCGCCCAAAAGATGCGGAGCAAGTTTCGTCGAAAGATAAATGGAAGTAGGCCCGTCCGCGCCGCCGATAATACCTATCGCCGCCGCTTCGTGCACGGTAAATCCGAGCACCATCGCGCCCGCGAGGGCAACGAAAACGCCGATTTGCGCCGCCGCGCCAAGCATAAGGGTAACGGGACGCGCAAGGAGCGGGCTAAAGTCCGTCATCGCGCCTATGCCTAAAAAGATGAGGGGCGGAAATATTTCATAAGCGATACCGTAATTTATCGCTTTCATAACGTTCATTTCCTCGCCGAAAAAGCCTGTTTCGGGGATATTTGCAAGTATACAGCCAAAAGCTATAGGGCCGAGTAAAAGCGGCTCGAACTCCTTAACAATGGCAAGATAGAGGAGAATAAGCCCAACTAAAATCATAATGCCGTGACCGAGCGTAAAAGCCGCAAAACCGCTGTCGTTCCAAACAGACTGCAAGGAGACGACAAAAGCGTTAATAAATTCCATCTGTCTACCTCCTTAATAGTTCATATTGAAAGCGCGACCGGACTGTTTCCAACCGTCGCGGTTTATAGGGCGAATTGCCTTTACAACGCCCGTTACGCCCATTGAAGATATGGCGGCCGTTATCGCCGCGACAATTTCTTCGTTGTTGCTTTCAACGGGCGCGGGAGTTTCAACCGGCTGCGCGGGAGCGGAAACAACCGCAGGAGTTTCGACTTTTTTCTCTTTTGGTTTTGTGGGGTCGATAAAGTGAATAAGTTTAATCAAGTACATCAAAGCGATCAGCACTATAAATACGACCGTCATATTGATGAGCATGATTATAAATGGATTCGTTGTAACCGGTTGATGCATTTAATCACCTCATAAAAAATTTATCGCAAAATAACATTCTAGATTATACAACATAGTAAAAAAAATTTCCACTAAAATTTAAAAATAGTTGTATAAAGGATTTTAAAACTTTTTGTCGAATAGACTTAATTCAAGAAAAAATAAAGGATTGATAATTTTGGATATAAAAACAAAAATTATTGACGGATTAAAGTCGGCGATAGAAAAAGCTATGGATGCAGGCGAACTTACAGTTGGAGAAGTTCCGGAAATTCAGCTTGAAGTGCCGCCCGAAAAATCCTTGGGGGATTTTTCGTCTAATATCGCTATGCAGTCCGCTAAAGTTTTCAGAAAATCGCCGAAAATGATAGCGGAAATTATCGTAAAAAATCTGGAAGGCGATTGGCTGGAGAGAGCCGAAGTCGCAGGTCCCGGATTTTTAAACTTGTATTTAAAAGGAAACGTCTTGGCGGATTCGTTCCTGAATATTTACGAAAAAGGCGACGATTTTGGGCAATGTCCGCCGAAAAACGCGGGGAAAATTCAAGTCGAATACGTAAGCGCAAATCCAACGGGGCCGCTTCACGTCGGTCACGGCAGAGGCGCGGCGTTTGGCAGCGCGCTTGTTAATCTTTTAAGGGCCGCGGGATATGACGTAAAAAGCGAATATTACATCAACGACGCGGGAAATCAAATGGATATTCTCGCGCTTTCGGTAGATATTCGCTACAGAGAACTTTTCGGGGAAGAAATAGAACACCCCGAACAAATGTATCGCGGCGAAGATATTATTGACACGGCAAAACGCATTAAGGCTATTGACGGCGACAAATATTTAAAATTATCGGAAGCCGAAAGGCTGGAAATTTTTAAAAATTTAGCCTACAAGGAAAAACTTGCTATATTAAAAGAGGATTTAGAGGAATTTCAAGTCACTTTCGACGAATGGTTCAGCGAGAGAACGCTTCACCCCGAAGCTATAGATACCGCCATAGAAACGCTTAAAGAAAAAGGCAAAGCCTACGACAAAGAGGGCGCGATATGGTTAAATTCCACTTCTTACGGCGACGACAAGGACAGAGTTATAATCCGCGACAATGGCGTTCCAACATACTTGGCGGCGGATATTGCCTATCATAAGAATAAGTTTGAAAGAGGTTTCGGTAAACTCATAAATATATGGGGCGCGGATCACCACGGCTACGTTTGCCGCGTAAAAGCGGCTATGGACGCTTTGGGCTTTAACGCGAAAAATCTTGAAATACTCTTAATGCAAATGGTGAGCCTCTATAGGGGCGGCGAGCTTGTGAAGATGTCCAAGCGCACGGGCGAGAGCATAACCTTAAAAGAGCTTATGGAAGAAGTAGGGGTGGACGCGGCGCGTTATTTCTTCTTAATGCGCTCTGCGGACAGTCAGCTTGACTTTGACCTCGATTTAGCGAAAAAAGAATCTTCGGAAAACCCGGTGTATTATGTGCAATACGCACACGCGCGAATTTGCAGCATTATGAAAAACGCGCCCGAGGCGGGATTAAAACTCTTGGATAAGCCCGATTTTTCGCTTTTAAAAGAAGACGTTGAAGTGGAATTGATGAAAAAAATATCTTCTTTTGAAGAAGAAATCGACAAAGCGGCGGAAATATACGCCCCGCAACGCATAGCAAAATACGCTTACGATTTAGCGAGCGCGTTCCACAGTTTCTACAATCACTGCCGCATAGTGGGCGTAGACGAAAATTTAGGCAACGCGAGACTTGCGCTTGCGTACGAAACGGCAAGAGTAATACGGCTTGCTCTCTCCATTTTGGGCGTAAGCGCGCCGGAGAAGATGTAAAAAATGTAGATAGAATTCCGCAATATGTATCATCGGTACCCGCGGCGGGTGATATTTTTAAATTAGGTGGTTCAAATTGAAATCTTGGGAAGAATTAGAAATTGAGGACGATTTTCTATTTCAAAAAGTTATGGAAAATGAGGAAATTTGCAAAACATTTTTAGAAAAGACATTGAAACGAAAAATCAATAAAATCCGTTACTATCGGGGCGAACAAACCGTGAGTTTAAGTCCGATAAATAAAGGCGTTCGCTTCGATGTCGCAGTTGAAACCGCCGATGGCGCAATCATAGATGTGGAAATGCAAACTTCCGATATATCAAAATGGCTGCCCAAACGAACGAGGTACTATCAAGCTATGATAGACCTAAACAAACTCGCAAAAGGTTCCAAATATCAAAATTTGCCCGAATCGTATATTATTTTTGTATGCACATTCGATCCGTTCGCGTTGTCTCGCAAAATTTACACATTCACGAATCAATGCCGAGAAGAAAATTTTGATTTAAATGACGGCTCGACGAAAATTTTCTACAACACAATCGGTACTTTCGGAGAACTCGATGAAGACATAGAAAATTTCTTGAACTATATCAAAACAAAATCCGTGAAAGGCGATTTTACAAGAAAGGTGGCGGAGGAAGTGGAAAAGCTAAAGGCGCACGATGCTCTAAAATTAGAGTATATGTCATTGTTCGCAAGAATGACAGACGAGCGAGAGGCGGAAAAAATAAATTCGATTCGCAACATAATGAAAAATCTTAATCTAACATTGGAAAAAGCTATGGAAGCACTTGGAATCCCCAAAAACGAGCAGCCAATGTACCGAGAAACAATTCTATCAATGGGTTAGCCCAAATAGCTAATGGGTCAAATAAAAATGGGGGGCAATGGGACCGCTTCCTCTTGCAGTCGCAGGGCAAATCCCCGCATAAATAAAGGAGCAATTTATGGCAAAAAATACCGATGTTAAAATCAAAAAAAATCCCGTGGACGAAGTCTATGACGTATTGAAGGAAAAGGGTGTGGGAGTTTATTATAAAGACCTCATAATGAAGGTTATAGATAATTTAAATCTTCCTGTGCGCTCTATGTCTGCGGCAATCTCAGAGATTTATACGCAGATGAATATGGACAGCCGTTTTCACTACGCGGGCGACGGCGTGTGGGATTTAGTCGAATGGATGCCGCCGGAAGTTAAGAGAAGAACGAGAGTGTCGTCAGGCGAAAACGGCAGCGCGTCTAAAGCATCAAGAAGAAAGGAAACTCTTTTTGAGAGTATTCAGGAGTAAGAAATGGCAAAATATATTTTCGTAACCGGCGGCGTTGTGTCATCGCTCGGCAAAGGCATAACGGCGGCGTCGCTCGGCAGGCTTTTAAGAAACAGAGGGCTTAAAGTCACAATTCAAAAATTCGATCCGTACATAAACATCGACCCCGGCACGATGAGCCCGTATCAGCACGGCGAAGTTTTCGTAACGGACGACGGCGCGGAGACGGATTTAGATTTGGGACATTACGAAAGATTTATAGACATAAACCTTTCGAAAAACTCAAACATCACGACGGGCAAAGTATATTGGTCTGTGCTTAATAAAGAGCGGCGCGGAGATTATCTTGGGAGCACAGTGCAAGTAATTCCGCATATAACGAACGAGATAAAGCAAAAGGTTTACGACGTTGCCGCGCTTGACGAAGCGGACGTTGTGATAACGGAAATCGGCGGCACGGTGGGGGATATTGAGAGCCAGCCGTTTTTGGAGGCTATCCGTCAAGTAAAAAAAGAAGTCGGCAAAAACGACGTGCTTTATATTCACGTCACATTATTGCCGTACATATCGGCGGCGGGGGAATTAAAGACGAAACCCACGCAACACAGCGTCAAGGAACTTCGCGCCATAGGCATACAGCCCGATATTTTGGTATGTCGCACGGAAAAGTCCATCTCAAAGGAAATGAAAGAAAAAATCGCGCTGTTCTGCGACGTTGACGCAAACGCGGTCATAGAAAACCGTACGGCGGAAAGCATTTACGAAGTGCCGTTGATGATGCAGCAAGAAGGGCTTGACAAAATTGTCCTTCAAAAGCTCGATATGAATTACGGCCCTGCGAATATGGCGGATTGGGAGAGAATGGTATACAAGATTTACCACCCCGAAAAGAAAGTCCGCGTCGCTGTCGTGGGAAAATACGTCGCGCTCCCCGACGCGTACATCTCCGTGACGGAGGCTCTGCATCACGCGGGCATTGAAAACGACGCGCAGGTAAAAATCGACTGGGTAAACGCGGAAGAAATCGAAAGCGAAAACGCGGATTTAGACGAAATATTCGCCCGCGCCCACGGCATATTAGTGCCGGGCGGTTTCGGCGACAGGGGCGTTGAAGGCAAGATTAAGGCTATAAAATACGCGAGAGAACATAAAATTCCGTTCTTGGGTCTGTGTCTTGGTATGCAATGCGCCGTCATCGAATTCGCGAGAAACGTCTGCGGTTTTACCGACGCGCACAGCAGCGAGTTCAGCGAGGAAACAAAACACCCCGTAATCGCGCTTATGGATTCGCAACTGGAGGTAACGGACAAAGGCGGCACTATGCGTCTTGGCGCGTATCCTTGCAAAATCACACCCGGCACGAAAACGCACTCTTGCTACGGCAAAGAGGAAATATCGGAGCGTCACCGCCACCGTTTTGAGTTTAACAACGAATTCAGAGAGAGTTTAACCCAAAAAGGTATGGTGATAGCCGGTACCCTCCCCGACAACAGTCTGGTGGAAATAATAGAGGTAAAAGACCACCCGTTCTTTGTAGCCTCACAATTCCACCCGGAATTAAAATCAAGACCAAATAACCCCCACCCCTTATTTGAAGGTTTTGTAAAGGCGGCTTTACTTTATAAATAAGTTGAGGGTTTCACCCTCAAACTCCCACCAAAGGGCGCTGCCCTCCGGACACCCGCAAGGGACTTTCGCCCCTTGACCCCATATCAAAAAATGGGGGTCAAGGGGGACGAGTTCCCCTTGCAGGGTGCAGGGACAGCGTCCCTGCCGGAGTTTGAGGCAGAGCCTCAAAAAATAAAAAGGAGAATAAAATATATGAAAATTTTAGCGGCAGACGGCATCGCGCAGGAAGGAATCGACCTCTTGACGCAGGAGAAAGGCTTTGAAGTCGTGGTGAAGGAGAAAATTTCCCACGAAGAACTTTTGGATATAATCGGCGATTTTGACGCGCTTATGGTGCGTTCCGCGTCGAAGGTAACGCCGGACGTTATCGAAAAGGCAAATAAGCTTAAAATTATCGGCAGAGCCGGCGTAGGCGTTGATAATATAGATTTACCCGCGGCGACCGCTAAAGGGATAATCGTAATAAATTCGCCGAGCGGCAACACTATCGCCGCGACTGAGCATACAATGGCTATGATGCTTTCGTTGGCGCGTCATATTCCCGTAGCGAACGAAACGACGCAGAAGGGCGAATGGAATCGTAAGAAGTATAAAGGCGTGGAACTTCGCGGAAAAACTTTGGGAATTATCGGTCTTGGCAGAATCGGCGGCAACGTCGCCATACGCTCCGAGGCTTTCGAGATGAACGTTATCGCTTACGACCCGTATATGAACGAGGCGAGAGCGAAGAATTTAGGCGTAAAAGTCGCGACGCTTGAAGAAGTCGTAAAAGAGTCCGATTTCATCACGGTGCATATGCCCCTAACCCCTGAAACTAAGGGTATGATTTCTATGAAAGAAATGAAACAGATGAAAAAGGGCGTGCGCCTTGTAAACTGCGCCAGAGGCGGCATTATCGACGAAAACGATTTGGCGCAGGCGGTTAAAGAAGGCATAGTCGCAGGCGCGGCTATCGACGTGTTTACTTCCGAGCCTTTGGCGGAAGATACGCCGCTTCGCGGAGTGCCCGGCATTATCTTAACGCCGCATTTGGGCGCGTCTACCGTTGAGGCGCAGATTGCCGTTTCGGTTGACGTGGCGGAAGGCATCGTCGCGGCGTTAAAGGGCGAGCCTGTGACTACCGCGGTAAATATGGCTCCCGTGTCCAGGGAAGTTATGAAAGTTCTTTCGCCGTACTTAGATTTAGGCGAAAGACTCGGTTGCACTCTTTGCTCTCTCGCGGACGGAGCGATTTCTTCGCTTGAGATAACGTACAGCGGAAAAATTACGGAAGTAAATACGAAAATGCTTACGACCGCAATTATAAAGGGCATATTAAACCCCATAATGGAGCAGGAAGTAAACTATGTAAACGCGCCGAAATTCGCAGAGGAGCGTCATATAAACGTAGTCGAGAGCAAGGAGCAGGAAGCGAAACATTTCAAGAGCCTCATCAAAGTTACGGCGAAAACCAAAAACGGCGAAGCCTCCGTTGAAGGCACGCTCTTCGGCGACGAGGGACGCATCGTCAAGATAAACAAGTTCAGAGTGGACGTAGACCCACACGCAAGAATTTTAATCTGCCCGCATATCAACCGCCCCGGCGTTATCGGCACCGTAGGCTCTATTATGGGCGAATCGAACATAAACATCTCCGGTATGCAGGTCGGCCGCACGGAAATAGACGGCACTAACCTTATGGTGCTTACTATCGACAACGATATTCCTTCCGCTGTCCTAGACAAAGTCAAATCCGTCGACGGCATCTTCGACGCAAAACTCGTAAACTTCCACGCAGTTTGATTTGAGGGTGTCTTTACTTTTTTCTTTTCTCTCTTTCTTTTGAAAAAGAAATAGAGAAAAGAAAAAAGTAACAAAAAAGAAAAGAGAGAAAGAAAACTTTATTATAATAAAATTTTTGATTTAAACATTACATTTTTATTTTTTTATATTAAAATTTTTTTCTCTTTTTCTTTTGGTTCTTTTCTTTTTCTCTTTTTTTACCTGTCCTCCCTTGCGGGGGATAAAAAAAGAGAAAAAGAAAAGAACGGTCTTAAAGGTTATTTATTATGATAAAAATAAAAAAATATACGCTAAAAAGCATAGGGGCGGCTCTCTTTTTCGCCGCCCTCTATTTTTTCCTGCTTATGTTGTTTTATGTTGAGATAAAGCAGGATATGGGGGAAGGTTATTATCTGCCCCTTATCGCGCCCGTATTATTGCTTTTGACGTTTATTCAATATGCGAGCCGCAAATATTTATTTTCGCTTTCGATGCTCCCGAATCTTTTGACGGGGCTTCTTTGGTGCGGGACTTTTCCGCTTTTCTATCAATGGACGTATAATTCGCCTTGGTATCTGTCGAAAATATGCTTTGATTTTGTTATTGGCACGGGGTTTATAATACTTCTGACCTCGCTTGAAACGCTACTCTCGGGGGAAAATTGGGTAAAGATAAAAGCGGCATTTATGACCGCGCTGAATTTTCTTCTTATGGCTGTGCCCCTCGTGCAAATCGCATATTATTCGATGGTATATCATTCGCTTTCCCCCGCGTCATTGATGGCTCTTTACCTTACGAACTGGAAAGAGAGTATAAACTTTTTGCAGTCCACTTTCGGCTATTTTTGGCTTGCCGTGATATTTGCCGCCGCGTGTTTGACACTTTTTATTTTTTACAAAATTCACGAAAATTTTATAAGAAGCATAGCGAAAGAGGAAAAATCAAGGGCGCAAAATTTTTCCTTAGCGGCGGTTTTCGTGTCCGTGACTTTGGTTGTATTTTGTCATTACATTCCCCAAACTTCTATTGCGGAACTCTACAAGGACGTTACGGATTACGTTGCAAAGACCGCAGAATACGAAAAATTTTACGACGAGCGGTTAAATAGCCTCGACATAGACAAAAACGCGGCTCTTCCCGCGATTATGGAAAAGCCGCATACCGTTATAATGGTTATTGGCGAATCCGCGTCACGCTCTTATATGAAGGCGTTTAATCCTAAATTAGAGTACGACAACACCCCTTGGATGAATAGGATGAAAAGCGAGGGGGAAATTTACCTCTACGAAAACACCTACGCGTCTTGGACGCAGACGGTGCCGAGCCTTCAGCGCGCCTTGACGGAGGAGAGCCAATATAACGGCAAGGATTTTTTAAAATCTTGCTCTGTAATGGATGTTGCGAAAAAAGCGGGCTATGAAACTTGGTGGATAAGCAATCAAGGGCGTTACGGCGAATACGACAGCATAGTGACGCTTATAGCAAAATGCGCCGATCATTCGTATTGGAGCGACGATTCGTATTTGTTTTCCGACAAATACGATATGGTGCTCTTGGACGAGCTTAAAAAAGTAGACCCAAAGAAAAATAATTTCGTCGTACTGCACATTATGGGGAGCCATATCTATTACAACAACCGCTACCCGAGCGAGTTTGAAAAGTGGCAAACGGCAGACGGCGCGGGTATGGCGGAGGCTTTGCCGTCGTATGCAAACAGTATACTCTATACGGATTATTTTTTGGAGCAGGTCTTTAACTACGCGAAACAAAATTTAAACCTTGCGGCGATGATATATTTTTCCGATCACGGCGAAAATCTTCTCATATCCCACAACCCCGACGTTTTCAGTTTCGATATGGTGCGCGTGCCGATGATGATTTATCTTTCGCGGGATTATAAACTCACACTTCCCGTAAAAAGCGATTTGCTAAAATCTCGTCAGGGCAGATATTTTACAAACGATATGATTTATGATACCGTCGCGGGGATTATCCGCGCTGAATCGTCGCGCTACGAATCGCGACAAGACTTTTCCTCGAAGGATTACGGATTTACAAAGGATAATCTAACCACTATGATGGGAGAACGCAAATTGACGGAAGACCCCGACGCGGGGGTTGAAAGATTTTTCTAGTAAATAAAAAACGAACTTATCCAAGATTGAGCACATAAAAGGGACTGCGAAAAACTTTAGTTTTTCACAGTCCCTTTAGTTTGTAGACAAAACAAAAAATAAAAAGCAATAAAATAAAAACTAATCAATAGAATTTAGTAAAGTTTTTCTTTCTACTTTCTTTAAACTGCCCGACTTGTGTCTGAGTTTTTTTCGCAGAGCTGTTATTTTATCTCGGCTTTGCAAAAATCATTCTTCCCGCCGCCGTTTGAAGCGCGGATGTTACCTCTACGCTTATCTTTTCGCCCATAAATTTTCTGCCGTTTTCTATTACTATCATTGTGCCGTCGTCTAAATACGCAAGCCCTTGCCCTTGTTCCTTGCCTTCTTTTACAACGGTCACTTCCATTTCTTCGCCCGGCACGGCGACAGGTTTTAAGGCGTTTGAGAGTTCGTTTATGTTTAAAACTTTTACCCCTCTTAACTCCGCGACTTTGTTTAAGTTGTAGTCGTTGGTGATGATTTTTCCGTTTACTTTTTGGGCGAGTTTCACAAGTTTTGAGTCCACTTCCGCTATATCGTCAAAATCTTCGTTTGTGACTTCCACCGAAAGTTTAGCGGATTTTTCGCGGATTTTTTGCAATATGTCAAGCCCGCGCCTGCCGCGCACCCTTTTCAGCGCGTCCGCAGAATCCGCTATCCTTTGAAGTTCCTCCAAGACGAACACGGGAATTAAAAGCGTTCCTTCGATAAATCCGGTTTCTACAATGTCTGCGATTCTTCCGTCTATGATAACGCTCGTGTCTAAGAGTTTATACTTTTCGTTTGCCTCGTGTTTGGCGTTTTTAGAATGTACCGCGTCTTTTATTCCCTTTGGCAGATGAGAGAAGATTTCCGCAAAATCCTTGCGCTTTTTCAGCATTATATGTATTCCGAGATACCCAAGCACAATGCTGAACACCACGGGGATATAGTCGCCTACCATGGGTATTCTTGAAAAGGAATAGCCGATTAAGTCCGCCAATATAAGACCTATCGCAAGACCAACGACGCCCGCGATAACGTCCGATATGGGCATTTTGTTTAAATGTTGCTCCACCCACAGGTTAAAACGCTTTAGTTGTTGTATAATAACTGATGAAAAAAAATGACCTATGATTCCGCCTAAAGCCGCTCCTATGAGTATCAGTATAAAATGCGCCACGGTGAGCTTAAAAAATCCCATATCCGCCCGCAACACGGAGGTGCTTATAAAGTTCGTCAGTTCAGGCGCGAAGAATTGCAACGTTATCCCGCCCGCAAAGACAAAGAGCGCGGTTATGAAAAATCTCAGTATTCTGTCCATCATATTTTCACCTCCTTTTAAGTCACCGTCCTCACTCCGTTTCTATTTTCCCTTCGCCGTCATAATCTCGTCGAGCCATTTTTCCGTTTCTTCTATATTTTTATGCGCCGCGTAGACAAGTTCTGTCACAAGTATTTGTTTAGAGAGATCCATCAGCCGTTTTTCGCCGCTTGAAATTCTCTTGTCCTTATCCTGTTTTATAAGGTTTCTCGCCACTTTTGCGACTTCTTTCAAATCCCCTGTTTTCATTCTGTCCAAATTCGATTGAAATCTCTTGTTCCAACTGCCTACGGCTTTGTCCGGCTTACCCTTTAACACGGCGACGACTTCTTCAAGCTCTTTTTCGCCTATTACCTCCCTAAGCCCTATATTGTCTGCGTTGTCTACGGGTATCATCACCTTCATACTTCCCATAGGAAGCTTTAACACATAATAGGACTTGTGTTCCCCCATTATCTCGCATTCTTCCACGTTTTCTATAACCCCCGCTCCGTGCATAGGATAAACCACTATATCTCCAACTTTCGGCAAGTCCCTCACCTCCGTTCCTTAATTCGCGTTATCTACTTTCTTTTCTTTCTCTCTCTTTTTTGAAAAAAAGAGGAGAGAAAGAAAAGAAAGTAGCAAAGAAAAGAAAGAGAGAGAAAAAACTTTAATAGCTTTTAACACTATATTCTTTATTTTTTATATTAAAATCCTTTTTCTTTCTTTTGGTTCTGTTCAAAGGTTCAACAATTTGCGAACGACATACCCTGCCATAATCAAGCCTGCCGCGCTTGGGGCGAAGGATATGCTTCCTATCAGGCTTTTGTCTTTCACCGCTCTTGGAATTTCTTTTGAATAAACCACGGGCAAATTTTTAATGCCGAGTTCTTTTAATTTTTTTCTCATAACCCTTGCGAGCGGGTCGATTTTGGTTTTATAAATATCGCTTATTTCAAAGAGTTCGGGAGACAGCCTGTTTCCCGCGCCCATAGAGCTTATTATGGGAACGTTTGAATTCGTCGCGTTTTTAATTAGTTCTGTTTTTGCCGCGACGTCGTCTATAGCGTCTATTATAAAATCAAATGTTTTTAAATCTACGCTTGTTTGGGGGTAAAACCCTTGAATTTCCGTCACTTTTGCAAATGGCGCGACGCTTTTTATGCGACAAGCCATAGCTTTTGTCTTTTCTTCGCCTATGTTTTCGACGGTGGCTAAAAGCTGACGGTTTATATTTGATTTTACGATAACGTCGCCGTCTATAAGAGCAATATTGCCGACTCCCGCGCGAGCGACGGCTTCCGCGGCAAACGAGCCTACGCCTCCTACTCCGAACACGGCTACGCTTGAGTTTTGAAGTTTGTTTAGTCCCTCTTCGCCGATTAGATTTATTGTTCTTGCGTAATATTCGTTCATTATTTGTCGTCCGTTATCTTAAAGGCGGGAAGGGCAAAATTGTCGCCCGAGGATTTTGCGTTGCTCTTCATAGGCGAGGAGGTTTTGGATTTTTCCTTCATAAACGACGGCAAATCGAAGGAAAATTCTTCTTTCGGCGGCGCTTGTTCCGTTTTCTGTTTTACCGGCTCTTCAAAGATGCTTTTATTTTGGCTTATGGGCATCTCCGGGGTTTTTAATTCTTTCGGGGATTTTATCGCCGTAGAACCGGCAAAATCCGTGGCGATAATCGTCGCCTGCACGGTGTTGCCCATATCTTCGTCTATAACCACGCCAAAGATTATATTTACGCTTTCGTCCGCGTTTTTGTAGATGAAATCCGTCGCCTCGTGCACATCGTAAAGAGGCAAACTCTCGCTTGCGGTTATGTTTAAAATAAGCCCTCTTGCTCCGGTCAGCGTCTTATCTATCAAGGGACTTGTCACCGCGTTCTTTACCGCTTCAACCGCGCTGTTGTTGCTTCTGCCTATGCCAAGGAGCGCTTCGCTGCTTTCGCTCTGCGTAAAGATGGTTTCAACGTCGGCAAAGTCCACGTTTACGATGCCCGTTGTAAGGATAAGCTCCGCTATGCAACGGATAGCCTGCCTTAAAATATCGTCCGCCGATTCAAACGCCGCCTTCATCGAAAGTTTTTTATCCGCTATCTTCATTAAGTTGTCGTTGTTTACGACCAAAAGCGCGTCCATATCCGCTTGCATCTTTTCAACGCCCGCCATAGCGGTGCGCATCTTTCTCGTGCCTTCAAAGGTAAATGGAAGAGTCACAACGCCTATTGTCAATATTCCCATATCTTTTGCGATTTTCGCAACGACGGGAGCCGCACCAGTGCCAAAGCCGCCGCCAAGCGCTGCGGTTACAAATACCAAATTCGTATCCAGCATCATCTCGCGAATTTTTGCCTCGTCCATACGCGCCGCCGCTTCGCCTATTTCTACGTTTCCGCCGGTGCCTCTGCCCTTTGTTAAGGATTGACCGATTAAAAGCGTGGTGACGCCAGCGTCTTTTGTACGCATAAGCATCTTTTCGTCGCTGTTCACCGCGACAAGTTCAATATCTCCCATATCTTTTTCGGCCATACGAACAAGCACGCTGTTTCCGCCGCCGCCCACGCCGAACACTTTCATCTTCACAATCTCGCGTTGCAGGTCTAAGTCCTCCAAAATCATAGGCTCTTGCCCTCTTTTCTCTATTTTAAATTTAAAAATATCTACAAAAATAATATTAAGTTTACCCTTTTTTTGTGATTTTTTTATGGAAATATACTTTACTTCGCGGTAAAGGAAATTTTATTTTTGTGTCGAAAAATATTTTTTATAAAAATAAAATTTTGAAAGGCAGAGCGTTATGAAAAAGACTTTACCTAATTTTTTCCATAGACTTAGACTTGAATCGCAAAGCGTAATAAATATCGGGTTTTTGGGGGATAATTTCACATCCGTAAAAGAGATGCGGATAAACTATGCCTATTTTGGAATTTCCGATGAGAAAATATCAAAAACGGTTTTTTCGCTTACAATGCCGGACAAAATGACGGAACACTTAAGAGAGCAGGCAGACGATTGGTTCGCTCTTTACGGCGACAAAGCGTACGATATTGCAAATGCGATTTATAATAAAAAGATAGATATACTTATCGCGCTGTCTGACGGAAAACTTGTAAGAGAAATTTTAAGCTATCGCCCCGCGCCCATTCAAGTAGCGGCGGGCGCGGCTATTTCCCTAAAGGACGCTTTCGATAAAAATAACGCTCCCTATGTGGACGTATACTTTGGCGACGATTATATAGTCGCGTCAGAAGGCATCGAAACGGTGAAGTTTAATTCGGCGTTTTGCTATTTGCCGTTTTTCGGAGACGCTATGGTTAAGACAAAAGAACATAGCGAAGTGATTTTCGGTGCGATTTATAACGAAAGCGATAAACGCTTGCCGATGTGGAAAAATTTTTACGAGATTTTAAAAAGCGTTCCCAATTCAAAATTAAGGCTGTTTTCAGAGTGTTTCAATGACGAAAAAAATATAATCGTCGCGAAAAAAAGACTCGCTTGGGCAAATATTTCGGAAGATAAAATAGAAACCTGCCGCATAAAGGATAGCGACGATTTTGCTTATTTATCAGCCGCAGACGTTTTACTCGACGCGTATCCGAACGGAGAGAACGTTTTGCTTTTGGACGCGCTCTATATGGGCGTACCCGTTGTTTCTATGACAAGCGCGGCAAGGAGCGTATTAAGCGCGGCGGGGCTTTCGGAGCTTGCGGCAACGGACGACGCTTCCTACGTAAACGCGGCCGCAGCCGTAGGCAACGATGCGGAGCTTCGCGAGGCTCTTAAGAGCGGATTAAGAAAAATTGTGGAATCTTCGCCTTTGATGAATAAAAACGACTGCTTAAACACATTTAAATCCGCTGTTTTCGCGCTGTTTGATTATCTCGTATCGTTAAAGGAAAACGTTCCCACGGATGAAGAAGTAAAAGTATTGTGGAATATCTTTGAAAACGAGAGCGAAGAAGACGTAAATAAGTACGCCCTTATGGATAGAATACTTTTATCGCGCCCGACAGACCCCGATATGTTAAATTATATAGCCGTTATGATTGCAAGGGACGACGCGGAGCATATCAAAGAGGCGTTAAAATATCTTCCCGAAAACTCTTTGACCGAAAAATTTTGCTCTCTCGCTTTGGCAAATCAAGAGAAAAATTGGGACGTTGCAGAAAAACTCGCGCTTGAGCTTAAAAACGCAAAGACCGAAACCACGGAGGAAGACAATATTATTTCAACTGCCTTGCACATTCTCGCGGACGTCTACAAAGCCACGGGCAGATTTAAGGAATCGGCTGAAGAATACCTTGAAAGCGCAAAAAGAACGCCCGAAAAAACGAAGTCCAACACATACGAAAGATACAGCAACTATCTTTTAATGCTTCACTATACGGACGCAACGCCCAAAGAAATGTACGAAGCCGCGAAGGGGTACGCGGATCTGTTCGTAAATATTCCGCGCTTTACGCATTACAAAAGACGGCGGGGAAAGATAAGAGTAGGCTACATTTCTGCGGATTTCAGAAACCACGTGGTTTCTAACTTTGCGAGCGCGTTCTTTCAAGCGAGAAACAAAGATAAATTTGAAACTTTCGCCTATATGACAAAATCGGAGGATTCCAATACGGTTATATTTAAAAATATCGCGGATAATTATAGGAATTTGCGCCTTATGAAATACGACGAATGCGCGAAGACCATCTATAATGACAAAATTGATATTTTGGTGGATTTAGGAGGGCATACGGGAGAAAATCCACTTCCGATTTTAGCGAGAAAGCCCGCGCCCGTTCAAGTTTCCGGTATCGGATATTTTTCGACCACGGGGCTGCCCGAAGTCGATTATTTCATAGTTGACGAACACACTGCCCCCGTTGGTGAGGACGTATTTTTCACGGAAAAACTTATCCGCCTAAAGCACAGTCATTTTTGCCTTACGCATACAAAAACGCGCCCGCAAATACTCCAACCTATTTCTTTTGAAAGAAACGGCTGTATAACCTTTGGTTCGATGAATAAAACCGACAAAGCGACGGACAAGGTAATGGAAGTTTGGAAAAGAATTTTGGACAGAGTTCCAAATTCAAGATTGTTCTTAAAATACGGCATATACGACGATCCGTGGCGGTTAAAAGCGGAAAAAGAGCGTATGGAGCGTATTGGATTTGACTTAAGCCGCGTATATTTTGAAGGATTTACTAATTTATACTTAAACCGCTACAACGATATGGACATAGCGCTCGACACTTTTCCGTACCCCGGCGGCGGCACGACCTGCGACGCTCTACTTATGAACGTGCCGGTTGTAACTCTTGAGGGAAACAGCAATCACGAACGATTCGGAAAAAGCATACTCGAAAATATCGGGTTAGACGATTTAGTGGCAAAGAGTACGGACGAATATGTTGACATAGCGGTAAATTTAGCCGCCGATACGGAGCGGTTAAAGAAATATCATAGCGAAATATACGACCGTATGACGCATTCCGCCATAATGGATCAGAGCATTTACATGAAGGACTTGGAAGAGGCTTACGAAAAAATATTTGGCGATTGGCTTGAAAGTTAAAATTTTAAAACCTTACTTTCTTTTTTCTCTCTTTCTTTTGCCTGTCCTCCCTTGCGGAGGGAAAAAGAAAGAGAGAAAAAATCACTCAAGATTATAAGAAATTCTAAATAGTAAACTATTAAGAATTTCTAAAAAGTAACAAAGAAAAAAGAGAGAAAGAAAACTTTATCAAACGCTATTGATTAGTTTTGTCACTATTACATTTTTATTTTTTATAATAAAATTCTTTTTCTTTTTTTCTTTTGGTACTTTTCTTTCTTTTTTTTCTTATAAGAAAAAAAAAGAAAGAAAAGTATGGTTTTCGAGGTTAATATATGGAGTTAGACAAAAAATATATAAACATTGCTATGCCCGCCGCCTTTGAGGGCGTTTTTATGATACTTCTCGCAAACGTGGATATAATTTTGGTTGGAAAGTTGGGCGTTGACGCAGTCGCGGCGGTGAGTATCTTTACTCAGCCGCGAATGATGATACTTACGCTTGCTCGTTCGCTATCGGCGGCGCTTACGCTTATAGCGGCGAAACATTACGGCAGGGGCGATAAAGTCGCCGCCTGCGCTATGTTGCAAAATTCCATTGTCGTATGGGGATTTTTGCTTTTGATAGTCCATATTTTGTTTTTTCAATATATGGAAAATTTGCTTCTTTGGATGGGCGCGGAATTTTCTTATTTAAACGCGGCTCTTTCCTATGCGAATATAGCGATAATAGCCGTTTTTTTCACCTCGCTCGTCGCGATTTTGCAGGCTGTTATGCTTGGGTTTGGCGAAACTGCCGCCGTTATGCGGATAAACGTCATCGGAAATATTGTAAATATTGTTTTCAGTATTCCTCTTATATTCGGTTTTTGGATTATTCCCGCGCTTGGCGTTGTGGGAGCTGCGATTGGAACGGTTATAGGCTCTCTTTATTCTTTTGTCGATACCTGCTTTTATCTCTACAGACACAATATGTTTTATGCGGCGCGTATAAAATTGCGCCGATATTTTCGCGAATTTTTGCCCGTTTTCGGCGGAGTTTTTGCGGAGCAGGGTTCAGAAAGAGTCGGTATGGTGCTTTACACCAGAATGGCGGCGGAACTTGGCGCGATTCCTTACGCGGCGCACGCGGTATGTATGAATTTTTGCGATTTTTACTACAGTTTTGCGGGCGGACTCGGAAAAGCGAGTATGGTGCTTGCGGGTCACGCCAAAGGCGCGGGAAATAACGCCCTGTGGAAAAAATACGTAAATATCGGGATAAAGTGGAGTTTTATATTTTCTTGTATTGCCTGCGTCTTTACTTTTGTTTTTCGCGAAGAAATTTTCGGTTTGTATTTAAAAGACCCCGAAACTCTATCGCTTGGCGCGGTTATAATGATTATAGTGGCTCTTGTAAGTTACCCCGAAGCTCACGCTATGGTATGCGCGGGCGTTTTGCGAGGCAGCGGACAGACCTCGCAGGTTGCTGTTTATTCTTTCATCAGCATAACCATTATGCGCCCGATTATAACGGCGTTTTTCCTGTATTATCTAAATATGGGGCTTGTGGGTGCGTGGCTCGCGCTTGCGATAGACCAAAGTATTCGCGCAATTTGCTCTCACATTTTATTGTGTAGATATAAAAATTTTTTAAATTTTTAGACTTTTTTGAAAAAGTATTGTATAATCGAATTATAAAATTTTAGGAGGTATTGTTATGAAGGACAAAAATTGCGGTTATTGTATGAAAGACGAGCATTTGGACGCTTTCGGCATTCATATTTGCGATTTGCCGAACAGCGTTTTGGTGCTTTTTAAAGAGCAAAGTCACCCCGGTCGCGTGATTGTCGCTTATAAAGACCACGTAAGCGAAATCGTCGACATATCGGACGAAGAAGTGGCGGCGTTTTATAAAGACGTAAGAAAAGTTGCGGCGGTTATTCATAAGGTGTTTAACCCCGATAAGATAAACTACGGCGCGTACGGCGATACTTCCGGGCATCTGCACGTTCATATAGTGCCTAAATACAAAGACGAATTTGAATGGGGCGGCACTTTTGAAATGAATCCCAAGAAAAAATTCTTGAGCGACGCCGAATATAAAGAAATGATTGATAAGATTAAAGCTGAACTATAAAAAAGTAAAAAAAAACGCCGCGCAAAATTTGTTTTGCGTAGCGTTTTTTTTTTCGTTATTTTTTCTTGTCGAGTTTCTTTTGTTGCTCCGTGGCGGCGCGTTCAAAATGCTTGTAGAATTGCTCGGAAAGCGCGTTATATGTGTTCTTGTCGGATTTATCGGAACGGTTTGCCACTATTTGATACGTGTAAAGAAGCTCGTCCGTGCCGGCTCTGTACATATCGAAGAAAAGCGTCAAGCGGCTGTTGTTCGCTATGGTTAAGATAACATAAGCGTCCGCATAATTTTTGATATTTTTCTTAAATTCTTCCGCGGCTTTTTTCTTTTCAAGAGAGAGTATATCTATTTTTGTCCCTTTCTTTATCTCTTGCGCCGCCGCATCGTAGGATAAAACATAGGCGCGCGCCACTTTGCTTGCGCCGTATACCGTTTCTATAATTTCTCTGTCGGATAAATCCTTTTCGTCGACTTTAACGTAAAGCGGCCAACCTAAAGCTATGCGCTTTACGGAGGACAAATCCGCGCCTTCGGCGATGGTTTCTTGGTCTGCGTGCGCAAAAGCAGTAACGCTTAAAAGCGAAAACATCATAGTAAACATTACCAATTTCAAAAACTTTTTCATAATAACAATTCTCCTTACGTTTTTAATTTACTGAATAAGCCCGTGATTTTTTAAGGCTTTTTTTATTTGCTCCAGATTTTTTTCTTCGGGATCTGTTAGGGGCATACGCAAATTTCCGACATTGTACCCCATAAGACGCATAGCCGTTTTAACGGGAATGGGGTTTACCTCACAGAAAAGCGCGTCGATTAAATCGGCGTATTCGATTTGAAGTTTTGCGGCTTCCTCCGTTTTTCCGCTAAAATAAAGTTCGCAAATATCGTGCGTCGCCTTTGGGGCAACGTTAGACAGCACGGAGATTACGCCTTTTCCGCCGAGTGAAAGTATGGGAACGATTTGGTCGTCGTTTCCCGAATACACGTCTAAATCGTCGCCGCAAGCGTAACGCGTGCGAAGAATTGAGGACAAATCTCCGTTCGCCTCTTTAACCGCCACAATGTTCGGGTGTTTTGAAAGTTCCTTGTAAGTTTCGGTTTTAAACGACGTGCCGGTTCTGGACGGTACGCTGTATAAAATAATCGGAAGCCCGACGTCCGCTAGCATATTATAATGGCGAACAAGACCTTTTTGCGTGCATTTGTTGTAGTACGGCGTTACGACAAGCGCAGCGTCTGCTCCCGCATCTTTTGCGTATTTTGTAAGTTCCAACGCGTAAGCCGTTTCGTTTGAGCCTGTGCCGGCGATAACGGGGATTCTTTTATTCACCGTATCAACAACGAATTTTATGGCGGCTTTATGCTCCTCGTCGCTCATAGTTGCGGATTCGCCCGTTGTGCCTGTCACGATAATAGCGTCCGTGCCGCATTTAATTTGGTCTTCGATAATTTTTGCAAATGTTTCGTAATTTATTCCGTTTTCCGTAAAAGGCGTAACAATAGCAACCCCGGCGCCTTTAAATATTGTTTTTTTCACATAAATCACCTCTCCTATGTATTATCACACATAAAATTAAATAAGGCAATATTTAAAAATAATTTTTTGCATAAAAATTTCATAAATCTTGTTTGTTTTTTAATCCTCCGACACCTTTACGAGATTTTTAAATACGTCTGCGTTCGCTTTTAAATTTTCCTCATTGCCGAAAACGCAGACATTGTTTTCCTCCATAACGCGGCGAATGAGTTTTGACAAATCCCTTACGTCTTTTTGGCGGGCGGATAATATCTCGTTGCGGCTCTTTTGCCTGTCCTCGTAAGAAATTTCCCTTAAATAGGTGGAAGAGGCAACATCCCCCTTCATCTTCGGCGTGAGCGGCATATCAATGTTTCCTATGGTGCCGATTATGAACTTGTCCATTTCTCTGTCGTTGACGTTGAAGTTTTCGATATAGTCCGCGGTCTTGTCGAACACTTCGAGAGTTTCCTTTAAATTCGGGTCGCGGTACGAGCCGAAAAATAAAGAGCCGTCGCGGTTAAATTTGGAAAACGCGCCGTACGCGCCGCCTTTTACGCGTATATTGTTCCAAAAATAATCGTAGCGTAGAATGGTTTCAAGTATGTGCAAAACTCCCGTATACTTTTCGCCGAGCTTTATGAAGTTGCCGCCTTTGCCCACGTATTGCACAAGGCTTGGGGACATTAAGCCTTCGTTTTTCCGCGCGATTTCAAAATTATATTTCGCTTTTTCAAAAGTTTTGTTTGAAAGTTTATCCGTAAATTTTGCAAATTCGTCTTTAAATTTGCCGTAGTCGCTTTCGGGGAGCGTTGCGCTTACGATGAGGTTTTCCTTCGTAAACACGCGCTCGATTATGCGTTTTGCGTTTTTCGACAGTTTCTCAAATTCTTTGTCAAAATTTGCCAAAAACGCCTTTAAATAACGGTAGAACGGCAAATCGCCAAGAGCGGAATAATAATGCGCCGCCGTGGAATAGCTTGCGATTTCTTCGGCTACTATGTTGTGGGCGGAGCGTTCAAAACTAAGCTCTATACCGACGACTATTTCCTCCAGCCGCTCTTTTACGCGTTTTTTATCGGTAAATTCGCTGCGTAAAATTATTTCCTCGATTAAATTCAACATATCGGGGAGTTTATTTATAAGCGATTTTCCGATAACTTTAAAATACGGCGTATAATCGTCCGCTTTTTCGTTTTTGACGATTACGGTTAAATCCGTGTCAATCCCGCCGGTCGCAAGGTCTATCCGCGTCCCCAGTTCTTCGTACGAATAATTTTTCGTAGGCACGTTTTGGAGCAGACTTTCTATGAGGTAAAGCGTCAAAATATCCTCTTGCTCTACTTTGTCCGCGTTAAAATACATAGTTAAATAGGCGATGCCGCCGGTTTTTACGTCGCTAAACAGGGTTTTTACGCCGTTTATTTTGCGCTCTTTAAGCGGATATTCGTAAGATTTTTTTCGTATATCGGAGAGTTTTAAAATAGGTATGCTGTTTAAAGCGTCCTCGGTTTCTTCTCTCTCCTGCCTCTCTCTGAGCTTCTTCACTTCCGAAACAACCGCGGAAATTTCGCCTTCCGTCATATTCGCTTTTATTTTTGCAAGTTTATCCTTTAACGCGTCGCTCTTTTCTTTGCCGACAGTCGCGCTTGGGCTTAAAATCACCAGCGTTTTATGAGGATTGTTCAAAAGATATTTTTCAATTAAATTTTCAAAATATCCGTCTTTAAGCCCCTTTCTCATACGCGCAATTAGCGGCTCATACATTAAGGGCGCGTACGGTTTTCCGTCGTAGAGCCAGTTCTTTAACGCTTGCAAGCCGTATATAAGTCCCTTGGGCGCAGTTCCGAAGTCCGCCTCTCTAAACCTAAACTCAAAGAGATTTACCGCAGACTCCAAAAGCAGCGGGTCTATTCCGTCCTTTACAAGTTTTTTCAAAGTATCTTCTATTATGTTCAAAAATTTATCCGCGCGGTCTTTTTCGGAATTAGACAAAATCACGCTAAACATAGGCTGGAGCATTTCGCTTTCCGTGACCGAATCCACGTCTTTGCCGAGTTTTGCGTCTATAATCGCTTTTTTTAACGGGCTCATCGCGCTGCCTATAAGGGCGTGTTCCAATATTTGAAGCCCCAAATCGGTCTCGTTGTCAAGCGCGTCGCCTGTGATAAAGTTAAGGCTTAAAAAGGTTTTTTCGGCGGGGTTGTCCTCTGAAGATATGGGATAAAAATATTCCGCCTTCTTTAATCCGTCAAACGTTTGTTGCCGTTCTATATTAGAATTTACTTCGATTTTATCAAATTCAGAGAGATATTCTTCGTCTATATATTTCAGTTTTTCCGCTATATCCATATCTCCGTAAAGATATATATAGCTGTTTGAAGGGTGATAATATTTTTTGTGAAAGTTTAAAAAATCCTCGCGGGTAAGAGAAGGTATCGCGTCCGGGTCGCCGCCCGATTCGTAGCCGTAAGCGGTATCGGGGTAAAGCGTACTCATAACCTTGCTTGCAAGCAAGCTGTCGGGGGAAGAAAGCGCGCCTTTCATCTCGTTATAAACAACGCCGGAGACATTAAGCGCGTCGTTTTCGACTTCGTAATGCCAGCCCTCCTGCATAAATATTTCCTTTTCGTCGTAAATGCCGGGGTAAAACACCGCGTCAAGATATACATCCATCAAATTTTGAAAATCTTTGTCGTTGCGGCTCGCAACGGGATAAACGGTTTTATCCGGGTAAGTCATAGCGTTTAAAAAAGTGTTTAAAGAGCCTTTAACAAGCTCCACAAACGGCTCTTTCAGCGGATATTTTCTTGAGCCGCAAAGTACGGAGTGCTCCAAAATATGCGCCACTCCCGTGTCGTCGGTAGGTGGGGTTCTAAAGGCTATGGAAAAAACCTTGTTGTCGTCGTCGGTTTTTATAAAAAAAAGCCTCGCGCCGCTTTTTATATGGGTAAATAAAAAGCCTTCGCCGTCAATTTCTTGTATTTTTGTTGTTTCCAAGAGTTTAAATCCGTAAAGAATGTCGCCGATGTTCATAAAATCCTCCTAA
>JAGBKP010000087.1 GCA_017635875.1 Selenomonadaceae bacterium
GTACGGAAGGCGCGCGTCTATTTTATTGAAATATTTTTTCCGCAGTTCCTCGTCTTTTGCATTTTCAAATATGGTCTTGCAGAGTTTTTCCACTTCTTCGTATTTTTCGGCTAAATTTTCGCTTTCAAGCAATACCGTAAGTCTGTGCATAAGCAAATCGGGGTGATTTGGCGCGTGTTTTAAGGCGTTATCAATGATTTTCAAAATTTCTTCGTCGCTCGCTTTTTGGCGGATTTTTGTTTTTATATAAATATCGTAACATTCTATTAAAACCATGCTGTCGGTTTTCTCTATCAGCGGCAACCCTTCTTCAATGGTTTCCAGCGCTTTTTGATATTCCCCTTCTTCGTAATACGCGAGGGCAAGATAGCCGTAATAGGACGGCATATCGCCCGTCGCCAAGTCTTTATGCTTTAAAATAATTTCTCTGTTGCGTTTCTTTTTTTGCGCGATTGTCCCTGATGAATAACCCGTATGTATTATTACAATATCCGATTCCAAACGGCGCGCCGCGCTGTTTCCCGTATACTGCAGATGTTCGTGTATTGCGCCTTCGTAGCGTAAATACGGCGCATTTCTGAAAATTCGTATTTGAGAGCTTTCTAAAACCGTCTTGTTGTTGTTTTCCGTGTCAATACTTATGATAGGCGATGCTACGCTTATGACGCTCGTATCCTTATGAATTTTTTCAATAAACGGGCGGACTTTTTTTCTATGTTTTTTGTCAAAATATTCGTCCGCGTCAAGAAAGATTATCCAATCCCCCGTAGCTTTTTCAAGCGTAAAATTCTTCGCCGCCGCAAAATCCGCTATCCATTCAAAATGATGAATTTGCAGGTTTAAATTGAATTTTTCCTTTAAACTTTCGAGAAGTTTGACGGAATTATCCGTTGATCCAGTATCCGTTATTATTATTTCGTCTGCGATATTTCTTACGCCTTCTATATAAGCGGGCAGATTTTTTTCCTCGTTCTTTATAATCGCGCAAGCGGAAATTTTCATAACGATTCTCCTTAAAGGTTTTTCTTCATATATGTTTTTTCAAAATCATCAAGACTAATGGTTTCCCCGGTAGCATATTCTCTTTCACCCTGTTCTATCGCCCAAACGTCGTCTGATGTGGCTACAGTATCTTCGTTTGGTATTTTTTTCATAAATTCTATATTCAATACTTTATCCTTTCTGCATCTTCTGTTTTATAAGTTTCTCCCTTACATTTGCAACAATAACTGCACAGTCGGCATAACTTCGCGGGTATCTTTGAGTTTTTCGTCCAACGCGAGTTTTACGCGGCGGTTATGCTCCCAAAGTATGGAAAAATCCGCAGCCGCAAGCTCTATCCCTATTTCGTGGAACTTTTCTCCCAGCTCGTAATTAAAGCATATCAGCGTAAATTCCGTCACTTTGTATTCAAATATATATCTTAAAATGCCGCCCTGCAAATTCGGGTTGATGAAATGTACCGGAAGTCCGCTTGTAAGAAAATGATGCAATAAATAATTCTCTATTTGCAGTTTGTATTTTTCCATAAATTCTTTTTTTGATTTGCAAAATTTTTCATTATAGAGAACGTTCATAGCGGCAAAATCCAATTTCCTGTTTTCGTCGCCAACCGGCAGAAGCTCGAAAAGGTCGTTTACAAATTTAAAATATATGCTTGCCGTTTCATTTTTGCCCGTGTCCGAAAAAATATAGTCGATAATTTCAAACATTTCCTTTAAAAAATTCTCCGAATTAAATTTTAACGGCGCGAAAATAGATTTCGCGTTAGGGAGCACCTCTTTTTCAAAGGTTTCCGATATGGCGGCAAGTTCCTTTTCGTTTTTCGCTTCGTTCGCGCTTTCGGCAAAGAGGGCAAGCGTCGCGAGTCTCTCGTCAATCGTCAGATGCTCGGCTTGCAGTATGTTTGCGCCGGTTATCTGCAAAAGAGGCATCATATAGCATTTTTTCTTATCTCTTAAGTCTATGTAATTTATTTCCGCGTTGCTAGGCAAATTGAGGCTGTGAAATTTCACGGGACGTTCATAGTTAAGCGCAAGATGACAAGCTACGGGGCAAGAGAGATTGAGCGAGCGCAGATAAAAATCCTCGCCGACTCTATAGAACATTCTGGGATAGGTGCGGCAAGTTTTCGATAAGAAACTTTCGCCGTAGTTTTTTTGGATTTGGCAGAGCATATCTTCGCCCAATAAGGGGCAGTTCCCCTCCTCTGTTTGGACTATGCGGTGCGTGTTTTTGTATTTTTTTATGTGACGCGTTATTTCTTTTGCTTTGGAAGCGGGTTTAATATGCGTATATTTTGAAAAGGTTTTATCGTCTATCTCAATAGCCCAATGGTCGCGGCAACATTTCGCTTCGCAAGAGCCTCCGTCGCAACGAAATTTATCCACATAGGCGGCTTCTAATGTTTCCATAATGGTCCTCCTTAAATTCTTTATTTGGTAATTTTTAATTTTTAATTTTGTTGTTGCTTGAAGGGTTTTTGCAAATATTTTTAGTTTTCGTTGTCTTCATTTTTCTTTTGCTCGTGCAAAAGAAAAACGAAGCAAAAAGAAAACACGCAGGGGCGACGCCGCCCCTTGACCCTGCAAGTAAAGCAGTTTACATCTTTGCTCTTGAAGAAGTTCGAGTCCACGCAA
>JAGBKP010000006.1 GCA_017635875.1 Selenomonadaceae bacterium
CTTACTTTCTTCTTTTCTCTCTTTCTTTTATAAAAGAAAGAGAGAAAAGAAGAAAGTAACAAAGAAGAAAAGAGAGAAAGAAAATTTTAATATAAAAAATAAAAACGGGGTGCAGGGGGCATTGCTCCCTGCTGGGGTCAAGGGGCAAAGCCCTTGTGGGGTTTGGGGCAAAGCCCCAATAAACTATTGCACTTTCACTTCTCCCGCCAGTACTTTTTTATAATCCTCGTAATTTTTCGCCAAGAGTTCGGGGGTGTTAAGTTCGTAGGGACAATACGACATACACTTGTTGCAGTGCAGGCAATTTTCGATTTTTTTCATCTCGGCTTGCCAGTAATCGGTAAGCCAAAGTTTAGACGGCGCGCGGCGAAGCATAAGACTCATTCTCGCGCATTGGTTTATGGTGATACCGACAGGGCAGGGCATACAGTAACCGCAACTCCTGCAGAAATTCCCCGAAAGCTCTTTGCGTTCTTTTTCAATGAAGGCTTTTATTTCGTCCGTCATCTTTGGAACGTTATCCATATAGGAGAGCCACTCTTTTAATTCGGACATTTTTTGTATGCCCCAAATGGGAAGCGCGTTGGGGTATTCCGCCGTAAACGCCATCGCGGCTTTCGAGTTTGTGATAAGCCCGCCCGCAAGCCCCTTCATACATACAAAACCGACATTATGTTCGGCGCAGAGTTTTACAAGAGCTTTTTCCCTTTCGCCGGAGATGTAGGAAAACGGAAATTGCAAGGTTTCGTAAAGACCGCTTTTTACGGCGTCTTCCGCTATGCCGATTTTATGCGCGGTTATGCCTATGTGGCGGATTTTTCCTTCTTCTTTCGCTTTCAGCATACATTCGTACATACCAAAACCGTCGCCGGGCGCGTAAACGACGTCGGCGCAGTGGAATTGATACACGTCTATATAATCGGTCTGCAAGAGTTTCAGCGAAGTTTCTAAATCCTTCCAAAAATCTTCGGGAGTTTTCGACATAGTTTTTGTCGCGATATAGATTTTTTCGCGCATACCTTTAAAGGTGTTGCCGATTTTTTCCTCGCTGTCCGTGTAGGCCCTTGCGGTGTCAAAATAACGCATACCGCCTTCGTACGCCGTCATCAAAATCTCTTTAGCCGTTTCCATATCCACGCGCTGAATGGGAAGCGCGCCAAAAGCATTTTGCGGCGAAACAATGCCAGTTTTTCCGAGAGTAACCATATTTATTCCTCCAAAATCATACAAAAACCCTTCTTTTCTTTCTTTTTCTTATCCCCCGTAAAAGGTGGGATAAGAAAAAGAAAGAAAAGAGGCAAAAGAAAGAAAAAGAATTTTAATATAAAAATATAAAAGTGTAATGCTTAAATTTAGATTTTAAGCTGATAAAATTTTCTTTCTCTCTTTTTTCTTTGTTACTTTCTTTTTTTTCTCTTTCTTTTTCAAAAGAAAGAGAGAAAAAAGAAAGTAAGATTCTCAATACCTTCTTATATCGCTGTTGCAGATAAGTTCGTGAAAATAGTGGCGAAGCATATTTAGGGTGATGTCTTTTCGCTTTTTTAATCCCGCGCGAATGGCGTTTTTCGCTCGTTGGAGGGCGTTATCGACGGATTTTACGCTTCTTCCCATAGATTCGGCTATTTCGTCGTAACTCTTGCCGCTTAAATAGTGGAGCACAGCCTCAAATTCAACGCCTGAAAGCGCGCCTTCGATGAATTTGTTGCACACTTCGTAATCTTCCGCTTCAACCATGTGGTCGGTGGCTTCGACTTTTTCTTCGTCGGTTAGGATATCTAAGAAAGTAACGTCAGAATCCTGTAAACGAATCATCGCGTGAAGCGAAACAGAAGTATTTAAGGGGCGATGCTTTTGGCGATTAGCCGTCTTAATCGCTGAAATATACTGACATCTTACGCAACGCTTGGCAAATGCGGCAAAAGGTATCGGACGCTCCGAGTCGTAAGTCTTAATCGCTTTAAAAAATCCGAGTCGCCCTTCTTGCAAAAGGTCTTCGTCGCCGGATTTCAACAAAAAATAATGGTGCCCTAAGGCTTTAATCATATGATTGTATCTTCTGTAGAGTTCGGTAAGCGCCAAATTGTCCTGCTTTTCGCGGTATGCGCGAATCAAATCTTCGTCTGTCGTTTCTTTACACTGTTCCAACAGGAAAGTCTCCTTTAAAAATTGTTTTAGTTAGAGTATTTCTGCGAAAAAAAAAAAATTCCTGCAACGCAATATACAAAAATCCCATCAAAAAGCCGTTTGATAAGATGATAAAAGGAAAAATATATTGTATATAATATTGACATATTGACAAAACAATCGGTTTTGCGTTAAAATCTACACCATTGATAGGTAAGTAAGTATTTTCCAAAAATCATAAAACACAGGGGGAAAGACTATGAAGAGAATTCTTTTAGCGATACTTTCAATTTTATCGGTATCGCTTTTGGCTTTAGGTTGCGGCGGCGATAAATCCGGCGGCAAAACGATAAAAGTAGGGGCTACCGCCGTGCCTCACGCGGAAATTTTGGAGGTCGTTAAGCCGGTTTTGGAAAAAGACGGCGTAAAGCTCGAAATAGTCGAATTTAACGATTATGTTCAGCCTAATCTCTCGCTTAACGATAAGGAACTCGACGCGAATTTTTTCCAGCATAAACCGTATCTAGACAACTTTGTGGAAGAACACAAAGAATGTAAGCTTGTAAGCGCGGCGGGTATTCATATCGAGCCGATGGGCGTTTATTCAAGAAAAGTTAAAAAATTAGACGAACTTAAAGACGGCGCGATTGCGGCTATCCCGAGCGACCCCACAAACGGCGGACGCGCGCTTTTGCTTCTTGCAAAACAGGGACTCTTTAAACTTAAAGACGGCGTAAACGAAAAAGCGACGGTTCAAGATATTGTGGAAAACAAAAAGAATATAGTTGTTCGCGAAATAGAGGCGGCGCAGCTTCCGCGCACCCTTGACGACGTGGATATTGCCGTCATCAACTCAAATTTCGCTATGCAGGTGGATTTAGTACCTACTCGCGATGCTATCGCCATTGAGGGCAACGATTCGCCTTATGTAAATATCATAGCCGTTCGCGCTGGCGACGAAAACAGAAAAGAAATTGTGTCGCTTATAAAAGCCGTAAAATCCGATGAAGTCAAAAAATTTATCGAGGATAAATACAAAGGCGCGGTTGTGCCCGCGTTCTGATTTAGCGTAAGTTTTCCGATAGCTTTAGGGATTGATAGTTTTGAATGCGGGAATTTTAATTCCTATTTTGACGGTTGTTTTCGCAAATGTCTTGTATCATGTCGCAAGCAAAGGCATACCGACCAACCAAAACGCTTTTATGGGGCTTATAGTAAATTACGCTACGGCCTTAATCGCTTGCATTGCCTTGTTTATCGCCACGCCGCATAATTCTGCTTTCGGAGAATTTACAAAAAGCAATTGGGCGGCGGTTGTAATGGGACTTTCCATTACGGGCGTAGAGCTTGGTTTTCTTTACATATACAGAAACGGCGGAGAAATCAGCACGGCGTCTTTAATCGCAAGCATCTTGCTTGCGCTGATTATGCTCCCCGTAGGAATTTTCTTTTACGGAGAGGCTCTGACTGCTACAAAGATAATAGGGGCTTTGCTTTGCATAGCGGGAATAATCGTTATTTCAATTTAATATAAGCGCAGGCTTCCTGCGCTTTTTTTATGGAAAGAGTGAGTTTATGTTTTTTACGCCTGCGGACGATTTTGATTTGGAAAAAATCGCAAAAAGCGGCCAGTGTTTCAGATGGGAAAAGATAGGGGAGGGGTATAGAATTATATATCTCGATAAATCCCTTATAATTTATGAAAGAGAAAATAATTTTGAACTTTTAACGGATGAAGAAGAATTTAACGCCGTTTGGAAAAATTATTTTGATTTAGGTACGAATTACTCTGAAATTCGCAAAAAAATTGATGAAAGCGACGAATTTTTAAAACAAGCCGCGAGCGAGCAAAAAGGAATCAGAATACTTCGTCAAGACCCGTTTGAAATGCTTATATCCTTTATAATATCTCAAAACAGAAATATTCCCGCCATTGAAAAATCCATTTACCTCTTGTCCAAATACTGCGGCGAGGAAAAGAAAGACGCGCGGGGAGAAATTTTTTACGCTTTTCCTAAAGCCGAAAATATCGCAAGCGCAAGCGACGATATTTTGGCGGAGTGTAAGCTGGGTTATCGCGTCCCGTACGTGAAACGAGCAGCGAAAAGTTTCTTAAACGGCGAAATTGATTTTGAAAAATTAAAAAACATATCCGCAGACGATTCTATCAAAGAATTGCAAAAAATTTACGGCGTAGGCTTAAAAGTGGCAAGCTGCATCGCGCTTTTCGGGCTTCATAATTTAAACGCTTTTCCGATAGACGTATGGATGAAAAGAATTTTGGCGGAATTTTACAGTGGCGGTTACCCCTATGAAAAATATTCGCCATATAACGGAGTTTATCAACAATATATGTTTGCGTACTACAGAAAATCAGCGGGCAAAGCGAATTAAAAAAAACTTTCGCCTACCTTGACTATTCGGCTAAAAGAGAGTATAATCGTAATTGTTGATAGGTGCTGTGCTTTTTGCAGGGGGCGGAAGAATGGCGACATTGGAAATGTGCAGAGAAGAATTTGATGTTTTTGACGGATTGAGCGACGAAGAAATTATCGCAAAAATCAAAGAAGACAACAATACTCTTGCCCTTGATTATCTTATAAATAAATATCGCAATTTCGTACGAGCAAAAGCGAGGTCTTATTTTTTAATAGGCGCAGACAGAGAAGATATTATTCAAGAGGGAATGATAGGCTTTTATAAGGCGATACGCGATTTTAGATGCGACAAACTCGCCTCTTTTAGGGCCTTTGCGGAACTTTGCGTTACAAGGCAAATAATAACCGCAATAAAAACTGCCACAAGACAGAAACACATTCCGCTTAATTCGTACATATCGCTAAACAAACCTATTTACGACGAAGATTCGGACAGAACGCTCTTAGACGTGCTTTCCGGCGCGAAGGTAACGGATCCGGAAGAGCTTGTAATAAGCAGAGAAGAATTTATAGATATTGAAAAAAAGATGGAAGAGATACTCTCAGACCTTGAATGGAAAGTATTGATGAGTTATCTTGACGGCAAGAGTTATCAAGAGATAGC
>JAGBKP010000088.1 GCA_017635875.1 Selenomonadaceae bacterium
GCTTTGACGGCTATTTTGCCGCCTGAACTGCGTCAGAAAAAACTCGACGTAGCCTAGCTACGACTTCGTTTTTTCTTCCTTGTCAGACGACAAAATCTCTCGTCACATCACGCCGTCAGGAGTTTACCAACACGCCCTAATATATTTTTATTCGGGCTTAATTTGTTTAACCGCCTCGGAAAGCGGAGGAATAATCTGTTTCTTGCGGCTCATAACGCCCGGAAGGAATATATGCGTTCCGTCCGCTCCTTTTCCGAACGCTTCCGCGATAAGAGTTTTGGGCGAGCCCGCAAAGAGGAGCGTCGTCGCTTCTTCTATGATATTTGTAACCATTACAAGGCTCATATCGAAGCTGTCCTTTTCGCAGATATTCTTCATACTCGCGATGAGTTCGTCCTCTAAATCCATAACTTCCTTCGTATCCATAACGGAAATTTGGCTTACCATAATGCGATAATCGCCTATTACAAATTCTTTCATATCGTTCTTCACGATTTCCGCAGGGGTCATATCGCCTATGCCAGAACCTGCTTTAAGCATCTCAAGTCCATATTCCTCAATATTTACTTCGGCGATTTTTGCGAGGCGTTCGGCTGTTTCCTTGTCGTAATCAGTGCAGGTTGGCGATTTAAAGAGAACCGTGTCGGAAATAATCGCTGAAAGGAGAAGCCCAGCAATTTCTCTTGGAATATCAAAACCGCGCCGTCTGTACATATTCGCGATAATCGTAGCCGTGCAACCCACCGGCTCTTGATGCGTATAAATAGGCTCGCTTGTCTGTATTCCGCCCAGGCGGTGATGGTCGATTATCTCAATGATTTTTACATCTTCGATACCTTCGACAGCTTGACTTCTCTCGTTGTGGTCCACCAAAATCACGCGCTCTTTTTCGACGTGGAGCGAATCGCGGCTGACCAAGCCTATAAGCTTTCCGTTTTCAACCACGGGATAATTGCGGTAATTAGTCGAATGCATCGTTTCTTTGATGTCGTTTAGAAGTTGCAAAGGTTTGAAAGTAACGGGGCTTTCGTGCATAATTCGTCTTACCGGCACGCATTGATTGACAAGCCGCGCCGCCGTATACGTGTCGTAAGGCGTGGTCATTACGTAAATATTTTTTTCTTTGCCCTTGTTTACAACAGAATCGGGAACATTTCCTTCGCCCGTTATAACAAGGCAGGAAATATCCTGCTCAAGGCAAACGAGAAGAGTCGCCTCGTGACGGTCGCCGACTAAAACTATATCGTTATTTTTGACGCGCTCTTTTATGGTATCGACGCTGCCTGCCGCGATCTTAACCGCGCCTTCGATAAATTTATCGGGGGTGTCTCCGGTTAAAACTTTGCCGTCCACCGCGTGAATAATATCGCGGTAACGAACGCGCATATCCGCCAAATCCTGCATACCCAGCTCTTGGAAATAACGCTGAGCAAGGTCTGACACCGTGACAATTCCAACGAGCACGCCTTGGCTGTCCGTAACGGGGACGGATTTTAAATCGTACTCGCGCATAATTTCGCCAAGGCGACGAAGTGTATCGTGCTGATGAACTACGACGGTTTTTTCTATGGCAATATCTTTAACTCTGGGATAAAAATCCGAAACTAAAAGAGGACATTCCATCTTGAAATAGTCAAGGGCAAATTTTGTTTCCGCATTTACCTGACCGCAACGAGCCGGCACGGCGTTTTCGCCTTTTAAGTGTTTTAGATGCGCGTATGCTATGGCTGAACAAATCGAATCCGTATCGGGGTTTCTGTGACCTATAACGTAAATTGGTTTCATGGAAATCCTCCTTAAAAATGCAAATATTCTTCCCTTTGCAGTATTTTCTTACTTATTCTCTATAAAAAAGCATTTTCCTTTAAAAATTTAAAACGCGCAAAAAAACGCTCCTAAAATTTAAAATTCCACAAAATTTTTTAATATTTTAAGCCCCACGTCGCCGGATTTTTCCGGATGAAATTGCGTAGCCACAATATTTTCTTTTGCAACGGCGGCGGTTATTTCTTCGCCGTATTCTGTCGTTGCTGAAATTATGCTTTCGCTCGCCTCTGCATAAAAGCTGTGCACAAAGTATACGTAAGAATTTTCGCCTAAATCTTTAAATATATCGATATCGCTTTTAACATCCGCAATATTTAACGAGTTCCAACCTATATGCGGAAGTTTCAGACCTTTGGAATCTATTTTTTTTACGCGTCCCTTTAAAACGGATAATCCGGCAACGCCCGGGCTTTCTTCACTCTCTTCAAACAGAAGCTGCAAACCGACGCAAATCCCAAGCATCGGTTTTTTGTTTGAAATCTCTTCTTTTATAATATCTACTAATCCTGTATTTACAAGATTTTTCATACAATCGCCAAACGCGCCCACGCCCGGAAGCACCAGTTTATCGGCGGATTTTATTTCTTTTGCGTCGCTTGTCACGACAGCTCTGCCCCCTGAGGCGATTATAGCTTTTTCAACGCTAAAGAGGTTTCCGACTCCGTAATCTATAATGGCTATCATTATAACGCTCCTTTTGTTTTTATATAACCCCCATAAGTCTTTCTTTCAAGAGAGTATATCGTTTTTTAGTCCTGTCGTTTTTTATCGCGTAATGAAATGCTTTTTTATCGCCTATTAAAAAAACTCTTTCTTTTGCTCTCGTTACCGCCGTGTAGAGCAAATTTCTTTGAAGCATCACATAATGCGCTTTTACAAGAGGAAGTATAATCAGCGGATACTCGCTGCCTTGACTCTTATGCACGCTCATAGCGTAGGCAAGCGTGAGTTCGCCTATTTCGTCTTTGGCGTAAGTCGCTTTTGTTTCGCCGTCAAATATCACGGTAATTCTGTCGTCGATAATTTCCGTTACAAAACCTATATCGCCGTTAAAAACTTTCTTTTCGTAATTATTCTTTGTCTGCATAACCTTATCGCCTTCGCGGAAAGTTACGCTCCCGAAGGCTCGTTCGCGTTTAGCTGCCGAAGGCGGATTAAGCGCGTTTTGCAGGCGCGCGTTTAATTTCACCGTACCGCAAATATCCTTGTGCATCGGCGACAAAACCTGCGCGTCGTTTAAAGATGAAAGCCCTATTGAAGGCGCGTATTTTGCAACCAAAAATTCTATATATTCTGCGGCGTCTTCGCTATCGTCTTTTTCAACAAAAATAAAATCCTGCATTTTATTTAAATCCGGAATTTTACCGTTATTTATCTGATGCGCCGCGATAACTATGGAGCTTTCTTCGTCTTGACGGAAAATCTCATTTAACGCCACGGAATTTCCGACTCTTGAAGAGATAATATCCTTAAGCACCAATCCGGGACCGACGGCGGGGAGCTGGTCCACGTCCCCGACCAAAATAACGTGCGCGCCGTCCGGCACGGCTATCAAAAAATGACGCATCAAATTTATATCCATCATAGAAACTTCGTCTAATATTATAACGTCCGCTTCCAAAGGATTTTCCGCGTCTCTGCCGAACTCAAAATCTTCTCCTGGGACTCCTTGCGCCTCCAAAAGTCTGTGCACGGTTTTAGCGGTTTTTCCCGTTGCTTCCGCGAGTCTTTTAGCGGCTCTTCCCGTCGGCGCGCCAAGAAGTATCTTGCAACCCATTTTCTCCAAGAGCGCGATAATTCCTCTTACTACGGTAGTCTTGCCTGTGCCGGGGCCTCCGGTAAGCACGAAAACGCCCGAACTCATCGCGTATTTTATCGCGTCCTTTTGTTTTTCAGCAAGTTTAATTCCTCGCGACTTTTCCCATTCGGCAATAAATCCGTCGATATTTTTAACGTCAAAGAATTCAGCGTATCTTTGAATGTCTTTTATGCGTTCCGCGACCGCACATTCCGCAAAGTAGAGATATTTGTCGTAGACGTAATTCTCTTTCCCCGTATCTTCCGCTATAAGCTCGCTCGCGTCTATCATTTTTGTTATGACGTAATCAATCAAATTTGTATTTTCTATGCGTAGAATTTTCGCGCTCGCTTCTATTAAGTAGGCAATCGGCGCGCAAGTATGCCCATAGGAAGAAATATCCGCAAGCGCGTAAGTTATCCCCGCCGCGACTCTCTCTTCGTCTTCGGGGTCTAGGCCTATGCTTCGGGCGATGGTATCCGCAGTTAAAAAACCGATACCCTTAACCTCGTAAGCGAGTTGATAAGGGTGATTTTCAAGCATATCAATGGCAAAAGAGGCGTAACGTTTATAAATGCGCGTGGCAAGCATACCGCTTACGCCGTGAGTTTCAAGCCAAAGCATAATATCCCTGAGTTCGGAATTTTTCATATAACTGGACTTGATTTTCTCAATGGTGGCCTTGCCTATTCCCGGCACTTCCCTTAAACGTTCCGGGGAATGTTCGATTATATATAATGTATTTTCGCCAAATCTTTCGACTATACGCTTTGCAAAACCCGCGCGAACGCCTTCAATAATGCCTGACGCCAAAAAACGCTCTATGCCCGCCGTATCCGTCGGGCGAATAAGCTCCATATTCGTCGCGCGAAGCTGTTCGCCAAATCTCGGATGAATAATAAATTTCCCTCTAAAACGGACTTCTTCGCCGACGTTCGGCGGCGAAGAATTAAGCGTCACGGTATGCCGACCGCCCGTTTTCGCTTTCACGGATATAACCGAAAACGCGCCGTCGGGAGCTTCAAAAACCACGCGCTCCACCGCGCCTTCCACAATATCTTCGCCAAAGTCCAAAGATTCAATTCCTGCTTTCACGCCTCCGTCAGCGCCTCCCATTCTTCGTATCGCTTTTCTATTTCCGCCGTCTTTTCCTCATAAGCCTTCGCGATTTCTTCGCTCTTTTTTAAATCTGCTTGCAGAGCGGGGTCGTTCATCTCGATTTCCAGCATTTTAAGTTCCGCTTCCGCCATAGCTATTTCCGCCTCTTTTTGCGAGAGCATCTGCGCTTTTTTATCTTCCGTCAAATTTGAATATATTTTACTTTTCGCCTTTAAACTTGATTTTTCCTCTGTATTTTCTTTTTTCGTCAAATTTTTTTCAATATTTTTTTTCTCGACAAAAATTTTTTGAGGAATTGGGCTTTCTTGCTCCTCCTTAAGTTCCGCTTTTTTCTCGCGATAATAAGCGTAAGAGCCGTTATACTCCGTAAGTTTGCCGTTTTCGATTTCAAAGGTGACGTTTCCCACTTTATCCAAAAAATATCTGTCGTGACTTACCGCCAAAAATGTGCCCGGATACGCCAAAAGAGCCTCCTCCACCGCCTCTTTCGCGGGTATATCCAAATGGTTCGTAGGCTCGTCCAATATTAAAAAATTAGCCCCGTCAAGCATAAGTTTTAAAAAAGCAAGTCTGCTCTGTTCGCCGCCGGACAGTTCGCCCACAATTTTAAAAACGTCGTCCCCTTTAAACAAAAACGCGCCTAAATAGTTTCGCGCTTCGTCCTCGCCGAAGCCGTATTCGTAGGTGATTTCGTCTATAACGCGCCGCTCCTTGTTCAGTCCCTCGTGATGTTGCGAGAAATACGCGATTTTTACGCGGCTGCCTATGCGGATTTCTCCTTTTTTAGGAGTCAGTTCTGCCATTATGAGTTTTAAAAGCGTGGTTTTACCCGCGCCGTTCGGGCCTATAAGCGTCGCGCCGTCGCCTTTTCGTATCAATAAATTTACGTCTTTAAAAATTTCGTTTTTGTCGTAAGAAAAAGCTACGTCCTCAAATTCAAGCACGCGTTCTGCCGACGGCGGCGGGGTATGAAGTTTAAAATAGCCGAAAGTCGCTTCTTCCTTGGGTAAAACTATGCGCTCCATACGCTTTAATTGACTTTCCCTCCCACGCGCTTGTTTTGCCTTTACTCCCGCTTTATACCGCCTTATAAATTCTTCGGTCTTTTTAATCTTTTCTTCCTGCTTTTCGTAAGCGGACAAAAGAGCCGTCCGCCTTTCATTTTTTACTTTGACGTAATAAGTGTAATTTCCGCCATAATTCGTCACGGTCTTGTTTTCAAGCGCGATTATGCGTTTAGCTACTCTATCAAGGAAAAATCTGTCGTGACTTATTATAAAAACGCCGCCCGCAAAATGAATCAAAAAATCCTCCAACCATTCCGTCATCTTTATGTCAAGATGATTGGTAGGCTCGTCCAAAAGCAAAAAATCCGGCTCTCTTAATAGGGCTTTCGCCAAACAAATTCTGGTCTTTTGCCCGCCCGAAAAACTGTTTGCGTTTTTGTTTAAATCTTCCTGACTAAACCCAAGCCCAAAAGCGACGCGGTTGATACGGCTTTCAAAATCGTAGCCGCCCAAATGTTCAAATCTGTTCAGCACTTTTTCGTAAGCCCTTATCGCAGATGCGTCCTTTGCCATAGCAGCTTCCAGCTCGCTCTTTTTCGTTTCAAGCTCTAAAACGTCTTGAAACGCAGAACGAAATTCTTCATAGAGCGTATCTTTCTTAAACTTCGCCTGTTGCTCCACATATCCGACGCTTGCTCCGCTGTCTACTTTTACTGCGCCTTTGTCGTAATCCATAACCCCCAAAAGTATCTTAAAAAGCGTAGTCTTCCCCGCGCCGTTTCCGCCCACAAAACCGACTTTGTCGCCCTTATTTATCTCAAAACTTACGTTTGAAAAAAGTTCTTCTATACCGAAAAATTTAGACAAATTTGAAACTTCGATTTTCATTTATTTTCTCCTTTTTGTTTTTTATCTACTTTCTTTCTCTCTTTCTCTTTTTTATAAAAAAGAGAAAGAGAGAAAGAAAGTAGCAAAGAAAGAGAGAAAGAGAAAAAATTTTAATAAAAAACATCCGAATATAAACACAATAAAAAAACCGCAAGGAAAACCTTGCGGTTAAAATTCGTGGTGGGCAGGGATGGATTCGAACCATCGTAATCCGAAGATGACAGATTTACAGTCTGTTGCCTTTAACCACTCGGCCACCTACCCAAAAATCATGGTGACCCAGGAGGGACTCGAACCCCCGACCCTTTGATTCGTAGTCAAATACTCTAATCCAACTGAGCTACTGAGTCACAAATATTAAATTATGGTGGGCCCACTAGGACTCGAACCTAGGACCGACCGGTTATGAGCCGGTTGCTCTAACCAACTGAGCTATAGGCCCATCTCTCTATATAAATAAAAGAGAGTAAAATGGAGCGGAAAACGAGACTCGAACTCGCGACCCCCACCTTGGCAAGGTGATGCTCTACCAACTGAGCTATTTCCGCGTGACTAACGAAACAGATTATAGACTAATTTGAAACGCTTGTCAAGTATTTTTTTTGATAGTATTTTTGGGAGTTGCTTTGGGAATTTATAGGTATAATTGCACGATTTTCGCTAGAATTTATCTATGGAATAATGTATAATTATCGCAAGAAATTTCCAACGGATATGCTGCGGAAATTTTAAGAATGAGAAAAACAGATTTAAAGGAAAATTATATGAAAAAACAAAAAAAGACAAATGCGGCGCGGATTCTTGACAATCTTGGTATTTATTACGAAATTAAAGAATATAAAGTAGATTTAGAAGATCTTAGCGCCATTCACGTTGCCGAGGAAGCTGGAATGCCGATAGATATGGTATTTAAAACGCTGGTGGCTAGAGGAGATAAAACAGGGGTTATTATGGCTGTTATCCCCGGCGCAATGGAACTTGATTTAAAAGCTCTTGCTTCGGTTTCCAGCAACAAGCGAGTGGAGATGGTACATTTAAAAGAAGTGCAAATGCTAACGGGCTATATCCGCGGCGGCTGTTCCCCGTTAGGCGCAAAAAAAGAATATCCCGTTTTTTTGGACTCTCACGCGGAAAAACAAAATATTATAGCTATAAGCGCGGGAATACGGGGAGAACAGCTCCTCCTTTCGCCTTACGACTTAGCAAGAGCAATTCACGCCGTTATCGTAAGTATCGCGCGATAAAACAAGCCGGTCTCAAAATTTTGACCGGCTTGTTTTATTGAAATATTTTATGTTTAAATTTCATTTCTACCGAAAGCATTATTTATTTTGAGAGCGCAAATTCCATCTAAACTACCCCACAAATCGCCCCACAGACAAAAAATAACCCGACACCAAAAACCTTGGTGTCGGGAACGCTTACAAACTGGCGGAGTGGGAGAGATTCGAACTCTCGCAGCCTTGCGACTCTAACGATTTAGCAAACCGTCCTCTTCAGCCTCTTGAGTACCACTCCGAAACGACCTTCATTCTAGCAGAATTTTTTTCACTTGTCAATAGTTAAGAACGGCAAATTGCGGACGTTTCATAAAATTTTAAAATCACTGCTTTAATACTCCCTCCGTCGCTTCGTGACAGGGAGGAGTTTACGCTTTCTTGATTTTTGTGAAACAGCCGTGACGGCAAATCTATGCTTGCCGCGCGCGCTTTTATTTACCGCGGTGTGTCTCTATTTATATATCTCGCTGTTTCGATTCGGACAATTTTTCTTGAAGAATTTGCAATTTAATGATATGATAAAAACATCAAAAAATGTACGCTTTTATTTTTTGATATATCGTATTGTGTTCTCTCTAACAATAGGAGGAAATATGTTTCATTTTGCAGAAAAAGATACGGAGTTTTTCGACCTCTTTGTTGAAAGCGCGAAATATTTTTATCAAGGCACGCAGATGATGGACGAGGTTATGATGGATTATTCAACAGCCTCCGAAAAAGTAAAGTCCATTATTGACCTTGAAGCGTCATCCGATGAACTCAACGAAAAAATCATAGATAAACTTAACATCGCCTTTATTACCCCATTAGACCGCGAAGATATTTACGCTCTTGCAACAGGACTTGGTATGGGCGTCGATAATCTTCAAGGAACACTGCAACGCATAGTTATGTATAAACCGGGAGACGCTATTCCCGGTGCTATTCGCCTCACAAAACTTATTACGGAAGCTACTCACGAGCTTGTGGACGCGTTTACGCTATTAAAAGACATTAAAGGAAATCAAAAGGAACTCCTTGAAAAAGCGCATAAAATTTCAGATTTGGAAGGCGAAGGCGACAGAATTTATCGTCACGAAGTCGCAAGGCTTTTCGACGACGTTAAAGACCCCATAGAGCTTATAAAATGGAAAGATATTTTGGAAAATCTTGAAGAAACCCTAGACCACACGGAAAAACTTGCAGGTCAAATTCGCGGGGTGGTAATGAAATATGCATGAGCTTCAATATTTGATTTTTACTGTCATTATATTGGCGGTTATTTTCGATTTTATAAACGGCTTTCACGATACCGCGAACGCCATAGCGACTTCTGTTTCCACTCGCGCCATAAAACCCGCTCACGCCATTATTATGGCGGCGATTTTAAACTTTTTGGGCGCGATGTATTCGACGGGTGTCGCTAAAACTATCGGCGGCGATATTGTAAGCTCTGCGGAACTTGTAAACGAAACAATAATAATCGCGGCTTTAATTGGCGCGATTGTTTGGAATATCGCGACTTGGTGGCTTGCCGTGCCTTCTAGTTCTTCTCACGCGCTAGTTGGCGGAATAATAGGCGCGGTTTTGGTGTCCGTCGGCGCGGAAGGTTTAAATTCTTGGGGCATAGGAAAAATTGTTATCGCGCTTATCGCTTCGCCGATTTTGGCAATTTGTTCGGGTATGCTTATAATGTATCTGCTTTATGGAATTTTCGGCAAACTTAAACCCTCGACCGTAAACGATAAATTCAGAAAAGTGCAGGTATTGGTTGCGGCAACGATGGCTTTTTCACACGGCTCGAACGATGCTCAAAAATCTATGGGCATTATGACGCTCGCGCTTCTCGCGGGCGGATATATACAAGAATTTGAAGTTCCCACATACGTTAAAATTTTAGCTGCAACGGCTATGGCTTGCGGTACCGCGTTGGGCGGTTGGCGCATTATAAAGACCATAGGCGGCAAAATATTTAAACTTGACCCGATAAGCGGTTTTGGCGCGGATTTAAATTCCTCCGTCGTTATCTTTACGGCTACGCTTTTGCATCTTCCCGTAAGTACGACTCATGTTGTTTCGGGTTCCATAATGGGCGTAGGCACGGCTAAACGAATAAACGCGGTGCGCTGGGGCGTGGCGCAGCAAATGGTGACGGCTTGGGTGCTTACAATTCCTTGTACGGCGATAATGGGCGCGATTGCGTATTATGTTGTGAGTTCTTTACTGTAATTCGGAGGTGTCGTTTTGATTGATGCGGAATCGCTAAAAAACGAACGCAATTTTGTAAATTATATAAACAAACTAAAAGAAATGCGGTCGGAGCTTATCATATTGATAGCGGCAAATAACACTCCGGCAGGCGGCTCTGCTATGACGCAGGAATTTACAAAATTTTTTCGCGAAAGTTTAGGGCTTGGTGTAGATTTATATGATAAATTTCGTCTTGCCTACGCGGTTTGCATAAATCGAGGAATGGTTTTAGGAGAAAAGATAGGAAGAAACAGACAAGAAAATTTAGAAGTTAAGATTTTAGGCGACAACAATTTTCTAATACAAATGATAAGCGCAGGATTTGAAGGCAATCCGCGTAGGAATGTAGGCATTGTTGAAGTAAACGGAAAAAATGTTTCGCAAAACAGTCGCGGATTGAATTTTGTCGTCTTGGACGCAACGACGCTAGAGCTTGTGGATTCCTGTGTGGTTGATACCTTTGTCGATGAATTTGTCTGTATCAGAGAAAACGATACGAAAAAATTGTTGAAAGATTATATGGACGCGCACCCGGGCGTGGTGTTGATAAGCCTAAGATTGCCACATTTTCCAACACAAAATTTTTCGCCGTACGAAGCATATTATAAGTCAGTAGGACTTGCGGATGGGATGAATCTTGGGTATGTTTTCTCCCATTTGGGCGAGTTGATTGAAAGCAAAAAATGTTCATTGACAGAGTTTTATTCAAATCCAAGGGATATAGAAGAAGTATTGTCATCTCCGCAATCTTATAAAGATATGTATGGAGTGAGAAAATTTTTTGATTATCGCGGGCATTTGGTGAATACTATAGGCGGCATAAGAGTTACTTGCAATCAACCCAGAACTTCAAAGCGTTCCGTGTTTTTAATCGGTCCTTGTCATATATTCGGCATATCTGCGGCAGACGAGCATACTATAGCTTCATTTTTACAAAAAAATTTCAATGAAAAAGCCTCCGCTGAAGAGTTTATCGTATATAATTACGGATATTATTTAATGAGTGGCAGAGAAACTTTTGACAGTGAGTATAAAATTTTGCAATCGTTGCCCGTAAAAAGCGGAGATATTGTTATAAGTCTTTGGGATTCCCCACTAGGGGGGGTAACTTGCGACCTCTCAAACGCCGCGGAGCGGCCGCATAATTACGGCGAAGTGTTTTTTTGCGTCGACCATTTCTCCCCTGCCGGCTATCGTTTAATGGCCGATAAATTGTTTGATTTTATTAAAGAACATAATTTTTTCAAAAACGCAGCGACGAACGATAAAATCGTAAATTCGGTTTCGGGCAACTATGAAAAGTTTACGCCGAATCTTCTTCAAGAACTTCAAAATTATAAGGTTTCTTTGAGAAAAATTTACGATAAAATTAAACCCCGCATAGGCGCGATAGTGATGAATTGCAATCCGTTTACGCTCGGACATCGTTACCTAATAGAAAAATCTCTCGCGCTTTGCGACCGCCTAATTATTTTCGTGGTTGAAGAAGATAAATCCTATTTTCCTTTTGAGGACAGATTACAACTTGTAAAAAAGGGTGTTGCAGATTTAAAAAACGTAATGGTTGTTCCGAGCGGAAAGTTTATTATTTCAACCCTTACTTTTACCGAGTATTTTAACAAATCCGAAATGCAAAACGTAAGCGTTGACACTTCGTTAGACCTTACGATATTTGCAAAAGAAATAGCCCCTACTCTTGGCATAAACATTCGTTTTGTGGGCGAAGAACCGCTGGATCGCGTTACCGCTCAATATAACGAAACGATGCATTCCATTTTGGCGCAATACAATATAGAAGTTGAAGAAATTCCGCGTTTAAAAATCGATGGGACGGTTGTCAGCGCGTCTTTGGTAAGGGAGCTTTTACAAAACAAAGATTGGGATAAAATAGAGAACTTTGTGCCTCGATGCACTTTGGAATATTTAAAACAACAAGCGACTTAAGGAGGCCTATCATGCTAAACTTTTCATACTACGGACATTCGGCTTTTTTGCTTGACGACGGAAAACATAAGCTCTTGTTCGATCCGTTTTTGACGGGAAATCCTCTGGCTAGCGTTAAAGCAAGCGACGTAAAAGCGGATTATATTCTAATCACTCACGCGCACGGCGACCATATCGGAGACGCGCCCGCTATCGCAAAGAAAACCGGCGCGGCGGTTGTGGCTATCCCCGAAGTTGCCGCGCTTGTTAAAGAAGTCGCGACAAACGCAGAAATTTATGAGATGAACGTAGGCGGCGAAATTACTCTGCCTTTCGGCAAAGTTTATATGACGCCTGCGCTTCACAGCGCGGGCGTCGCGGGCGGATGCCCCGTCGGTTTTGTCGTTAATGTCGGCGGTATGAACGTATATTTTGCGGGCGATACGGGGCTTTTCCCCTATATGCAGTTTTTGGGAAAACGCGTGAAAATAGACGTCGCTATACTTCCCATCGGCGACAACTACACTATGGGCGTACGCGACGCGGCCGAAGCCGTGAATTTGCTTAACGCGCGTTACGTAATTCCCGTTCATTACAACACTTGGCCCGTTATTTCCGCAGATCCGGAAGAATTTAAGAAACTGACGGAAAGCAAAACTACGGCGAAAGTATGTATTGTAAAACCCGGCGAAGATTTGGAGCTTACGACGCTTGATGGAAAAGTTTAAATTGATTGTAATATTAGGAGCAACGGCGGTCGGAAAGACCGCCCTTTCTTTATCCCTTGCTAAAAAACTGAGTACGGAAATAATATCCGGCGATTCTATGCTTGTGTATAAGGGATTTGACATAGGCTCGGCAAAACCGAATAAAACAGAGCTTGCCGAAGTTAAGCATCACTTGATAGATATTTTGCCGCCAAACGCAAAATATAACGTTATGGATTTTTGCGATGAGGCAAAAAAAATTATAGCGAATTTAAACAGCGCGGGCAAAATACCGATACTTGCGGGCGGCACGGGGCTTTATATAAAATCTTTAATAGAGGGCTATGAGTTTTCGGAGGATAAGACAAAATCAACAAAAAGCTATTTTTCAAAAACCGGCGAACTTGTTTACGATACTTTTGTCATAGGATTAAGACGCGAACGGGGCGCATTGTACGAGCGAATAAACAAGCGAGTGGAAATGATGGCGAAAGACGGACTGTTTGAAGAAGTCGAAAATCTATTAAAATATACGGATAAAACCTCGCAAAGTATGCAGGGAATAGGGTATAAAGAAGTAGTTTCGTATTTAAACAATGAAATTTCAAAAACAGAGTCAATAGAAAACATAAAAAAAAATACCAGGCATTTTGCCAAAAGACAATTTACCTGGTATAAGAAGATGCCGTATATCGTTTGGTACGATATTGATAATTTAAGCGAAGATGAAATCTTTGAAAAAGTTTATTTTGACGTAATGCGAAGATTTTCTTCGTCCGCGCAAATATAAACTCCCAAAATACCTTTCGATAATTCTATTTTGCAATTATGCCCGTTCTCTAAAACGTTGCTTATTGTGTTCGGGCCGGTTTGATAAAGCGTCGCGTTTTTAAGTTGCCAGTGTACGCCCTCAAAAGTCACGCCTTCGCATTTTTCCGTTATCGACATCAGCGACAACGCTTTTGGGGGTTTATCGAAAAATATTTCAAATTCATCATCGTCTTTCAGGAATAAAAGCGTCTCGTTTTCGTCCGCAAGACAGACGCGATTTTGGGCGTTAGCGGCGGAAAATACATTTGAAAAGGTATGGTCGAAACGCCCGCCGAACGCGCCCGTTAAAATCGCAAAAGCGTCCGTCGGAAGTTTGGCAAGCGCAAGCTCTAAATCCGTAAAATCCTTTTCAGTCGGGTACTTTTCAAAAGGAACGCCTTCTTTTACCGTTTCGTCCCAAATTTTTTTATCCGCGCTGTCGTTGTCGCCTATTAAAAACTTTGGCGTAAGCGCGGCTTTTTTTACGGCGCATATTCCCCTATCCACCGTCCAAAGAACGCGATTTTCGCTTGCTTTTTTTAGCCAGTTTAAATTGGGAGTTCTGCCGCCTAAAACTAGCAAATGTTCATTTTTAAATATTTGTTTTTTTGAAAGTATTTTTAAGTTGGGTAAAAAAAGACTGTCCATAATTTCCTCTTATATTAAACAACATTAAAATATTATATTAAACGATATTAAAATCTTTACTTTTTTGATAAAGTTTTCTTTCTCTCTTTTCTTATTTGTTACTTTCTTCTTTTCTCTCTTTCTTTTTCCCTCCGTAAGGGAGGACAGGCAAAAGAAAGAGAGAAAAGAAGAAAGTAAGGAAAATTTTATCGTTCACTATAGTTTTTCGCGTTCTTTTGCGCTTCAATATCCGCTTTGGTGTATAATTTCGTTATTTCTTCGTCGCTTTCCCTTCCCGGGGTTTTAAAATCGTATTTAATTATAAGATAGCGGAAAACTGCGTAATATACTATAAAATATGCAATTCCCGCAGGAATTACGCGCATCCAGTGAGTCTTTGCATCGCCAGGCAAAACGCCGAATATCAAAAGATCCAATATTCCGCCGGAATACGTAAGACCTACGCCAATATCTAGTATATGCGCCAACGCGTACGCCGCGCCGGCTAAAAAAACGTGAACGCCAAAGAGCAGAGGAGCAACGAAGAGAAAGCTGAATTCTATGGGTTGAGTCGTTCCCGTCAGTATGGAAACGAAGGCGGCGGATAGCAAAAGACCTCCCACCGCTTTTTTCTTCGATGGGCGCGCGGTGTGATACATAGCTAAAGCCGCGCCGGGCAATCCGAAAATTATAAATATAAATTCGCCGGAAAAGTATCTGGTAGCGTCCGAACTGACTTGAGTTACCGTATGAGAGGCAAGCTGTGCCAAAAAAATATTTTGCCCGCCTTGTATAAGATGTCCGTCTATCATGGCAGAACCGCCGACGGCTGTCTGCCAAAACGGCATATAAAACACATGATGAAGTCCCAAAGGTATAAGCACGCGTTTGATAACGCCGAATATAAACGTTCCCAAATATCCCGTATCGGTAACGAACGAGCCTACATAAACTATACATTCGTCCAAATATGACCAAACAACCGTCAAAACTGCGCCGACTATTATGAAAAAAAACATTGTAACGATAGGGACAAAATGCGTACCGCCGAAGAATGACAAAAGATTGGGAAGTACTATTTTACAATAACGATTATGAAGCCACGCCACTATAAGGCCGACAAGAACTCCGCCGAAAACTCCCGTAGCGAGCGACATAACGCCGCAGTTAGATACAATGACTCCCCGCATAACGTCTGCGGATATTGAGCCGTCGGGTAAAATAAGACCTTGCAATTTTAATATGGCGTTCATTGTAATATTCATAGTAAAGTAAGACGTAACGGCTGAAAGCGCGGCCGTGCCCTTTTCTTCACGCGCCATAGCAAAAGCGACTCCTATGGCAAATATAAGGGAAAGATTTTTAAAAACACATCCTCCCACGGCTTTTAATACGGAAAATACGGCGTATATAGCGGTATCGTTCGCCAGTAATTTGACAAGACCGTAATTTTCGATAGTAGCTTCGTTTGTAAACGCAGAGCCAATTCCGAGCAAAAGTCCCGCGACTGCCATAAGCGCAACGGGCAACATAAAACTTTGCCCTATTTCTTCAAGTATTTGCGTTTTTTTGTTCATTATCGTACTCCGTTTGCAACACTATTGAAATTTTTATACAAAAAACCGTTTGCTAAAAAGCAGACGGCTTTTTTATTTTTATTCATCGTTAGTCATCCCGAGGGGCGGCATTTTCATATAAATATAAATCATAGCTACAGAAAGGAAAACGAACGCGGAAAAAAGCCCCAACCAGCCGTTTTGCGTAAGCCCCGAAATAACATAGCCTAAAAATGAGCAAGTCGCAACCGTAAGCACATACGGAAATTGAGTGTTTACGTGGTCCAGATGATGACACTGCGCCCCTGCGGAAGATAAAATCGTGGTGTCTGAAATCGGCGAGGCGTGGTCGCCTCCGACCGCGCCCGAAAGTATCGCCGCAACGTTTATCGCAAGAAGCGACGTATTGTCCGTGCCTAAAATCGCTATCGCTATGGGAATGAGTATGCCGAAAGTTCCCCAACTCGTGCCGGTGGAAAAAGCGAGAGCTATGGCGATTAAGAAAAACATCGGAGGAAGAAGCATTATAAACGCCGTATTGTTCGCAACAACGCTTCCCACAAAACCGCCTAAATTCAAATACTTGTCGCTGCAGATACCGGAGAGCGTCCAAGCCAGGCAAAGTATGAAAATAGCAGGTGTCATCGCTTTGAAACCAGCGCTGAAACTGTCGCAAAACGCGTTAAAAGTTACAATTTTACGCGGCAAGTATAAAAATCCCGTAAAGACAAAAGCGATAAAAGAGCCAATAACAAGAGCCTTCGACGCGTCGCAGTTTGCAAAAGCGTCCGCGACGCTCGCGCCTTCGTGAATACCGCCGGTGTAGAGCATAGAGTATATGCACATTACTATAAGCACAAAAAGCGGCAAAACCAAATCTATAACTTTACCTTTGCCATCGCCCGCAACGGAAGCGAGTTCGGTATCTTGATATTCCTGCGGCACTTTAAATTCCGTTTGATTTTCAATTACGCTTTGACGCATTGTAGCAAAATCTTTTCCCGTATAAATGATAAAGGCAAGAAAAACAAGGGTAAGCCAAGCGTAAATATTATACGGTATAGTTTCCAAAAACAGCGCGAAACCGTCTATTTTGCTGTTCTCGGGAAGAGAAGAAGAAACCGCCGCCGCCCAGCTTGAAACGGGCGCGACAATACAGATAGGAGCTGCGGTTGCGTCTATGATATAGGCAAGTTTTGTGCGGGCGATTTTAAATTTATCCGTAATTGGGCGCATAACCGTACCCACCGTAAGACAGTTAAAATAATCGTCGATAAAGATTACAAGACCCAAAAGAGCCGTCAAAAACATAGAGCTTCGCTTATTCTTTATCTTTTCACGCGCGAGATCTCCGTACGCGCGCGTCGCGCCGGAGCGGGATATGGCGGCAACAAGTATACCAAGAATAACGATAAATATCAAAATATTTTGGTTCGAGCCTATCTTTTGCGCCATTACCTCAAACATTATCACAATCGCGCTTAAAGGGTTAAAATGGGCATAAATCATCGCGCCCGAAAAAACGCCGACGATAAGCGACATATAGACTTCCTTTGTAATAAGCGCCAAAATAATGGCGATAAGCGGGGGTAATACAGAAAATATTGTTTGCTCCATAACATTACTGCTCCTTTTTTTGATTTCACGCTATTTTAGAACACAATATTGAAATATATTTGAAAAACATAAAGAGAAATAATGTAAAAATTCCGCTAATTTTTTTAATGCAGGATTTTTTGTTTTTTTGTAGAATTGACTCTACAGATGAATGATTTTGTCTCGGGAGGCATTATTATGTTTAGTTCAATGAAATCGCGGCTTATATTTGTTATAGTTGGAACAGCGCTTGTTTCAATACTGACGCTTGGCGCATTCTTTACTTACAGAACCGTAAGCGATAACGACGAACAGTTAAAGAATTACAGGCGTGATTTAGAGGTGAGCGTTGAGGCTTCTTTGAAGGGCGAAACGGAAATTGCCGTCAGCCTTATAAACGAGTATTATAAGAAGCAACAAGCCGGCGAACTTACCGAAGAACAGGCTAAAAAAGCCGCAGCGGACGCTATTCGCGACCTTCGTTACGATGACGGCAAAGGTTATTTTTGGGTTGATACGGACGAAGGAATTAACGTTGTGCTGTTAGGCAGAGACACGGAGGGCAAAAGCCGCATAAACGCAAAAGATCCTTCCGGACGTTTCTTTATTCAAGAAATGATAGCCAACGGCAAGAAACCCGGCGGCGGTTTTACGGATTTGCAATTTGCAAAACCGGGCGAAACAGAGCCGCTTCCAAAACGCAACTATACGACAACGTTTGAGCCGTATCATTGGGTTTTGGGTACGGGAGTATGGATAGATCAAATAGACGCGCAAGTGGCGGAAAGAGAAAAAGTTCTTTCCGACAACTTGCATACCGCTTTAATATCTACTTTTGTGATGCTTGTTATTTTGGTTGCTGTTTTCGCTTTTCTCGCGGTGTATATTGCAAACGGAATCGCTAATCCCATCGAACGCATTACAAACAGAATGAGAATTATGGGCACCGGCGATCTTCGTATAGACAGCGGCGTAAAGGCGACGCTTGAAGAGCTTTCTTCAAGGGGAGACGAGCTTGGCGTAATGAGTCGCGCTATGCAAGAGATGCACGAAAAGATTAAAGGGCTTATGGAGCGCATAGTAGAAGCGGCGGAATACGTTGCGGCTGCCTCAGAAGAGCTTACGTCAACCGCTGAACAAGCGACGGAAGTCAGCCAGAGCATCGCGGAATCGGTGGTAAGTGTCGCGGGGTCGTGTTCGGAGCAGTTTACCGACGTTGAAAACGCAAACGAAAGCACTCAAAAACTTGCGGACAATATGGAAAAATTCAAGGTCACCATAGACGAGTCCGAAGACAAAATCGAAGCCACGAGTAGCGCGGCGCAAGCGGGACGTGAAAACGTCGCTAACGCCGTCGGCGGTATGGAAAAGATAAACGAACAAGTGCAGGGAATTTCGGCTGTTATTGGAAATTTAGGCGAGCAGTCGCAAAAAATCGGCACTATAGTAGATACTATTTCCGCAATTTCGGAGCAGACGAATTTGCTTGCGCTTAACGCCGCCATCGAAGCGGCAAGAGCGGGCGAACACGGCAGAGGTTTCGCGGTCGTCGCGGACGAAGTAAGAAAACTTGCGGAGCAGTCAAGCAATGCGGCAAGCGAAATTTCCGCGCTTATAAATTCCATTCAAAAAGAAACGGAAAGTGCGGTTACGGCGGTTGAAGCCGGAGTTGAGCAGGTGACAAGCGGCACAAAAGCTGTAGACGGAGCCGGCGAATCTTTCGGAGAAATATCCGATATGGTTGCAGGCGTCGCAAGAAGTTCAAAGACTATGGCAAGTATTGTTTCGGAGCTTGCGGAAAGCACGGAAAGCATAAAAGAAGCCATAACAAAGATAAACGAGATGAGCCGCAAGGTTTCAAACGAGGCGCAAACGGTATCCGCCGCAACGGAAGAACAGTCCGCCTCTATGCACGAAATCGCCGACGCAAGCAGAAAACTCGCTGTGCAGGCGCAGGATTTGCAAAACGTTATAGTTGAATTCAAGATTTAATTGCAAAAAAAAAATCTACATATTTGATAACTATTATCGAATATGTAGATTTTTTTTTTATTTGCAATAATTATTTTTTCATATTGCCTTTAGGGAAACAAATTTATTTTTTATGTTCAAATACATTTTACATTTACTCTTACGATTGTTCGGCAACGGTTTTTTTCCCTGCAAGTTTCATAGAAACCCAAACAACGATAACATAAAGCACGGGGATTAAGAAAATACCGAGACAAGTCGCAAAGAGCATACCGCCGACAACCGCCGTTCCCATACTGTTTCTCGCCGCCGCGCCCGCGCCGTGCGCCATAGCAAGCGGTAGGCATCCTATGATAAACGCGAGGGAGGTCATAATAATCGGGCGCAGGCGAAGTCCCGCCGCTTCTATCGCCGCTTTTATCGGCTCCATTCCCGCGTCAACGCGCACTTTTGCAAATTCTACGATTAGAATTGCGTTTTTCGCCGCAAGTCCCATTATCATAATAACGCCGATTTGCATATATACGCTGTTTTGAAGTCCCGGGTTAAGATGACCGAAACTTGCTTCAAGCATTAAGAGCGCGTATTGCGAGAAGAACGCTCCGAAAATTCCGGTAGGCACCGTCATAAGCACCGCGAAGGGAACGCTCCAACTTTCGTACAATGCCGCTAAACAGAGGAATACAAAGACCAGCGACAATACCATAATTCGCCCCGTAGAGCCTGACGATTTCTTTTCCTCGCGGCTTTGTCCCGACCATTCGATGTTAAATCCTGCGGGCGCGGTTTGTCTTACCACTTCTTCCATAGCGGCGATAGCTTGACCGGAGCTGTAGCCTTCGGCAACGCCGCCTTGAATACTTACGCTTCTTGTGCCGTTAAAACGGGAAATTATGGATGCGGAAGTGGAAAGTTTAGGTGTCAAAACGCTGTCGAGCGGCACCATAGCTCCAATGCCGTTTCGCACATAGTTGAACTTTAACGCTTCTTTCTCGCTTCTGTATTGAGTATCGGATTGCATAACCACTTTATAAGTGCGACCGAATTTGACGAAATCGTTTACCTCCGCGCCGCCGTAATTGACTTGCAGAGCCGTGAACACGTCGGAAAGGTCTACGCCTAATTGCTTGATTTTTTCGCGGTTTACGTCAAATTTGCATATAGGCGAATCTATTGAATAAGTGGTATAAACTTCGCTGAGTTCGGGACGCTTTCTTGCCGCCTCTAATATTTCTTTCGTTATGGTGTCAAGTTCTTTGTCTGTGTGTCCCGTCATATCGAGAAGTTCCATACTCCAACCGCCCACCATACCAAGACCCGGGAGCGCAGGGGTGGTGAACGCCATAACAGTCGCTTCCGGATGTTTTAATCCCAATGCGTTTGCCTTGTTCACTATAGAGTCTATTGAAAGGTCACCGGTAGTTCGTTTGTTCCACGAATCGAGGCTTACAAAGAATGTACCGCTGTTTGATTTATTACCGGAGGACAAAACGTCGTAACCCGCAATTTTCATCGCGCCTTTTACGCCGGGAATTTGGTGAAGTTCTTTTTCCACCGCGTCCATTGTGTCGCTTGTGCGGTTAAGCGAAGTTCCGTCAGGCATAGTCACCGACACTACAAAATAGCCTAAATCTTCGTTTGGTACGAAAGTGGAGGGAAGAAGTTTAAAACATACCCCTGCCAACGCGCAGACAACCAAAAGACACGCTACGCTTGTCTTTGCGTGATCGATAAACCAAGCCACCGCGCCGATATAACGGTTTTGCGTGCGTTCAAACCAGTTGTTGAAGGCGTCGAAGAAACGATCCAGAATATTTTTATTCTCTTTGTGTTTGTGAGGTTTCATTAAAAGCGCGCACAGCGCGGGAGTGAGCGTAAGCGCGATAAACGCCGATAACGCCATAGATACCGCTATAGTAAGCGCAAATTGGCGATAAAGCACGCCCGTTGTGCCGCCTAAGAACGCGCAGGGGATAAATACCGCAGACAAAACGAAAGCTATCGCAACAACAGGCCCTTGCACTTCGTCCATAGCTTTTTCAGTCGCCTCGACAGGTCCCAATCCGTCTTTTTTCATATGCGTTTCCACATTTTCAATAACGACTATCGCGTCGTCAACGACCAGACCAATGGCAAGCACCATCGCAAAAAGCGTCAAAGTGTTTATTGTAAATCCCAAGGCGATAAAACTAGCAAAAGTTCCAACCAAAGACACGGGAATCGCAAGCACGGGGATAAGCGTCGCGCGCCAACTTTGGAGGAAAAGAAATACGATAATGATAACGAGAATCAAGGCTTCTTTAAAAGTGTTCACCACTTCGCCGATGGATTCGTGGATATATTCCGTGTTGTCAACCAGCGCGCTGTAAGCTAAATCTTCCGGGAAATTTTTTTGCGCTTCCGCTAAAACTCTTTTAACTTCCGCTACTGTCTCCATAGCGTTCGCGTCGTCGGTAAGCTTAACGCCGAAACCTGCGCTGGGCGCGCCGTCGGTGTCTGAAACCATCGCCGTGGTTCTGGCTCCCGCTTCCACTCGTCCTACGTCTTTGATACGCACGTAAGAGCCGTCGTCTTTCGCTCTTAATATAACGTTCTCAAATTCCTCGGGAGTCGAAAGTCTGCCTTCCACTTTGCCGGTATATTGTTTTTCTTGATTTTTCGGCGTCGGAAGCATTCCGATAGTCCCCGCGGGGGCTTGCATATTTTGCTCTCTGATGGCGTTTTCAACGTCTCCCACGGTTAACCCCAAATCCGACAAACGGGCGGGATTTAACCACACGCGCATAGCGTACTTAGAGCCGAATTGAGTCACGTCGCCCACGCCTTTAATGCGTTTTAAAGCGTCCACAATATAGATACTCGCATAATTCATTATGAAAGTGCGGTTAAACGTGCCGTTCGGGGAATAGAGAGAAAATATATAAGCCATATCACTGGAGGATTTTTTTGTCGTTACCCCCACCGCTTGAACTGCGGACGGCAAACTGGCGTTTGCTATGGAAACGTTGTTCTGCACCAAAACAGAGTCCATATCGCCGTTTGTGCCGAGTTCAAATTTAACGCTTAATTCGTAGTTTCCGGTATCGTCGGAAGTGGAATTCATACTGTCCATACCCTGCGTACCGTTTACCTGCTGCTCTATGACCTGCGCCACGGTTTGGCTGATAACTTCCGCGTTCGCGCCGACATAGTTGGTATTCACCGTTATGGTAGGTTGAGTAATTTGCGGATATTGAGCGATAGGAAGGCTAAAACCCGCGATTACGCCGACAATAAGGATTATAAGGGAGATGACAATAGCGAAAATGGGACGATGAATAAAAAATCGCGACACTTTATGCCACCTCCTTAGGATTTATCTACAATTTCCGAGGTTTCGTTGATAGAAAAGCCCATTTCCTCGGGCGTTACACTAATTATGTCAAGTTCCGCTCCGCCGCGTAGGTTCGTTAAACCTTCCACTATAACGGAATCGGATTCCGTAAGACCGCTTGTTACTATATAATAACTTCCGACTCTCTCTCCGAGTTTTATCTTTTTGGAGGTAGATTTTCCGTCTTCTCCCACTACGAGCACGAAATTTTCGTCCAAAAGCTGCTGCACGGCGCGAGTAGGAACAAGCAGAGCGTCTTTTTCAACTACGCCTACGATACGCACTTGGGTAAACATTCCGGGAAGCAAAATTCCCTGAGGATTCGGCAAAAGGGCTTTAAGTGTGATAGAACCTGAGTTATCCGAAAGAGCGCGGTCCACCATTACGATTTGACCTTCGTACGGATATTCTCTGCCGTTGGTGAGCATTACTTTTATTTTGGGAAGCTGGTATTTATTTTCGTCAATTTCTGCGCCGCTTTCTATATCTTCCGCCAAAATATTTAAATATTCGGTTTCGCTTATGCCAAACTGCACATAAACGGGATCGATAGAGCCTATGGTCACAAGTCTGGTGGTGCCTGCGGTAGCGTATGTTCCGACCGCTACGTCGTCAACCGATACCCTGCCCGACATTGGCGCATAAACTATGGTATCGTCCAAACTTTCCTGCGCTTTTTTAAGCGCCGCCTGTTGGGCTTCAACCGTTGCCAAATGCGCCGCAACGTCTGCTCGTTTATTCGTTACCGTCTGTTCGGAAACGGCTTTATCTTTAAAGAGCATTTCGTTTCTCGCCAAATCTTCCTGCGCGTTTCTTAAATCCGACTCTGCTTTGTGAAGATTTGCTCTTGCCTGTAAGACCGCCGTTTCATATTGTCTTGAGTCGATACGATACAAGGGAGCGCCTGCCCTAACAGCATCGCCGCCCTTAAAGTATTTTTCCACAATACTGCCGGAAACGCGAGAATGAACTTCAACCTCGTCTGTTCCTCTAAGTTGACCCGGAGCGCCGTAAGAGAGCGGCGTATCCGCTTTAACAATCTTCATAACCTTAACGGGTATTTTTGGCATTGCTTCTTGATCTTCGCCGCCGCAACCTGCAAGAAGCAAAGAAGACGCGACAAATATCGCCGCTATGCTTAACTGTTTCTTCCATAACTTTATCAACTGTTATTCCCCCTTCTTATTGTTATTTTCAAGAGCCTCGCGATAAGGAGCAACATCTAACTCCACGGGAATACCCATAGCCGCGTCAAGGCTTGCTCTGCTGACGTTGTAATTATAGAGCGCGGTGATGTAATCTCCTTTAGCGGAAACGAGTTTGTCCTGCGCGTCCATAATTTCAAGGTTCGTGCCTACGCCCGCGTTATAGCGCACGGTTTCTATGCGGTAATCCTCTTGGGCTTGAGCTAATGCTTCTCTCATTGTCTTGATGTTTTCTTCCGCCGCGCGAAGGTTTAAATAAGCCGTGCGGACTTCAAGCTTTACCTTGCTTAATTGATCTTTTAATTCCGCTTCAGAGCGATGAACTGCGGCTTTCTTTTGATTTACGTCCGCTTCCGTTATTTGGTTGTCAAATATGTTCCAGTCCGCGTTTACGCCGATTTTCCATGCGTCTGAGTTGTCAACATTGTTTTTAAAAGGCGAATCGCCCGCTATAGAGCGAGTAACGGCGGCGTTTACCTGCGGACGATAACCCGCTTTTGCCGCTTCCATACCGGCTTTGTTTTGCCTAACGGCGTATTCTTTTTGCAATAGGTCGGGACGGTTTAAAATCGCGTATTCTTCGCAAGAAGTAAGCTCTTTGTCGTAACTCTCGTAAGTTAATTTTTCCTGCGGTTTTGTATCCGTTTCGGTGGGAAGTCCCACATCGTTGTTAAATGTTGCGATAGCGACGCGATAATCGTTTTTCGCGGTTACCAAATACTGTTTTCCGCGCGCCAAAGAAACCTCAGAACTTAAAATATCCTTTTCCGCCATTGTACCCGCGCGAACTTGCGAATTTACATTGTCAAGATGAGCCTGAAGGTTGTTTACTGATTCTTGGTAAACCTCAACTTGGCTTTGACATTTTAAAATATTGTAATAATCCCTAGTCACAAGGTTGCGAACGGTTTGTCTCGTGCGTTCAAGCATAAGATCCGCGCCGGAAAGTCCCAAATTTGCGGCTTTAATATTGTTTTCAATTCTTCCGCCGCTATAAAGCGGATATTTAAGCGATACTTGATTTGAAAATTCGCGATTTGTATTTCGCTCATCGTATGACTTTCCGCCTATTCTGTTTGCGCCCGTAGACCAAGACAAATTGAGTCCGCTTTGTCTCCTCGCCCTTCTTAAATTCCAATACGCGCTGTCCTTATCCGCTTCGCTTTCCTCAATGGTGTAGTTGCGCTCCAAAGCCATACGCACACCCTCGTCAAGCGTCATATTGACACTTTCTGCCATTGCCAAAGGCGCGCAGGCATAAAGCAACAATGCGAGAGTCGCCGCGCCTTTAATTCGTCCCATTAGTTTTACTCCTTTCTCTATGCGGTGGGCATAATCCACCCGTGTCAAATTTTTTAATCAAACTGCGTACACAATACCATAATTATTCGTAAAAATAAATGAAAATTTCACAAAATATTGATAAATATATGCGTTAATTTTAATATTCGTTAATTTTCAAAAAAAAATTTGCCGTGAAAATTGTATAAAATTTTAAAAAAACTCTTGATTTTTTTGACAATTTAAAGTATACTGTTTTTCAAGGATTTTATCCATAGAGGTTTTCGGAATTATATTTTATCAAAGGGGATTCGGTATGTTTGAAGACAAAACGCTGACGTGTAAGGAATGTGGTAAGGAATTTATCTTTAGCGCGGGCGAACAAGAATTTTATCAGGAAAAAGGCTTTGAAAACGAGCCTGCTCGTTGCCGCGATTGCCGCGACAAGAGAAAACGCGGCAACGGCGAACGCCAAATGTTCAAGGTCGTTTGCGCGGAATGCGGCAAGGAAACTGAAGTTCCTTTCGAACCTAAAAACGATCGTCCGGTATATTGCCGCGACTGTTTCAACCAAAAACGTGGCGTGTGATAAAAAAACGCCCGAGATTTTCTCGGGCGTTTTTTTTTAAAGCTGATAAAGGGGGCTCTTTTGTGAAGAAGTTTCTTTTCGTTATGCTTATTTTAATTTTGCCGTGTATATTTTTCGGGTGCGGCGGCGAAAAGGCGAAAAACAGTAAAGTACTCTACGTCGGTACGAGTATGGATTTTGCGCCTTTTGAATTTACCGAAAACCGCGACAGAGATGTAAAAGGTTTCGACATTGACATTATGCGCGCCATAGGAAAAGAACTCGGTTACGAGATAGTTTTTCACGATATAGGTTTTGACGATTTGCTGAATGTGCTTGAAAAAGGCAACGTCGACGTGGTAATCTCCGCCGTCACCATAACTGACGAAAGAGAAAACAAAGTCGATTTTACAAAACCCTACTATGACTCCGGGCTTGCCATAGCCATGCGCCGCGATGATAACGATATTCAAAGTTTTACGGATTTACCGGGGAAAAAAGTTGCCGTTGTTGTCGGCACAACGGCTGCCGTAGAGATGCGTGAGCAAAAAAGCGTTGAAGTTATAGAACTTCCGACGGTCGTAGACGCGTTTCATTCGTTACTCTCAGGCAATGTGAACGCGGTTATAAGCGACAAACCCATTATTGATTATTATTTAAATACAAACGAAGGCGTAAACATAAAAACTCTTCCCGTGCTCTTTAAGCGCGAATATTACGGTATAGCCGTTCGTAAAAACAACAAGGAACTGTTCAACTCTGTAGACGATGCTCTACAGAAAATAAAAGACAAAGGAATTTACGACAAAATATATGAAAAATGGTTCGGCGAAATCAAGAAATAAAAAAAAACGCTTTGGAAGCGGTCAGACTGTAGACAAATTCATTTAAAAATCCCTTCAAATGTGATAAAATACATTTGGAGGGATTTTAATGTATCGTAAACAAAGCAGGGAAAATCAAAATCAAATACAATTCGTATGTTTAGAAGATTTAGTGCCTAAAGA
>JAGBKP010000089.1 GCA_017635875.1 Selenomonadaceae bacterium
GAAAGAGAGAAAAAAGAAAGTAACAAAGAAAAAAGAGAGAAAGAAAACTTTATCAGCTTAAAATCTAAATTTAAACATTACACTTTTATATTTTTATATTAAAATTCTTTTTCTTTCTTTTGGTTCTTTTCTTTCTTTTTCTTATAAGAAAAAGAAAGAAAAGAACGGTTTTTATAAGTTATCATAAGTAAAGAGGTGAAATCGTGAAAAAGGTGGCCGGACTTCTGTTTTCGTTCGTAGTCTTTCTGATGAACTCTGCGTTTGCTTTCCCCATTAGCGAAGGGGATAAAAACGAAGAAGTTTATAATCTGCAAGTGGTCTTAATAGCGGCGGGGATTTTGGGCGACGGAGCGGACGGACATTTTGGACCTAAAACGAAAGAAGCCGTTATGAAGGCGCAGAAACAATTTGAGTTTGAAGAAACCGGCGCGATAAGCTACGGACTTTACAACTTGATTTTGGAGTACGCCACCAAAAAAGGCGACGCTAAAAACGTACAGGTGGGAGAAGAGGTTAAAATCGGCTCTAAAGGACCAGGTGTAACGGAAGTCCAACGGCAATTACAAGAACTTCACTATTATGACGGAATACTTGACGGCGTGGCAGGAGCGCGAACGGCGGTCGCCATCGCAAAATTTCAAAAACGCGCGGGAATATGGGCAAGCGGCATAGCGGACGCGAATACTCAAAACGCGTTGCGAAATACCATTGAAAGAGCGGGAAAAAGAACGCTAAAAATGCAAGCGACGGCGTACAGTCCCGAAGATCCGGGATTAAACAGCAGAACAGCGACAGGGACGAGAGTAAGAAAAGGCGTTGTTGCGGTAGACCCAAACGTCATACCGCTAGGGACGAGAATGTATATTGAAGGCTACGGAGAAGCGGTGGCGGAAGATATAGGCGGCAGTATTAAAGGAAACAAGATAGATATTGCTTTCGATACGCATAGAGAAGCGTTGATGTTCGGCAGCCGCGAAGTTACGGTTACGATTTTGGATTAGGATTTCTATGTTTTAAAGTTAATACATCAATACATTAAATATGAGGTTTAATCTATGACGTTAAATCAGATGCAATATTTCGTTGAAGTCTGTAAATGCGGCTCGATATCGGGCGCGGCGGAAAAACTTCACGTGGCGCAGCCTTCCGTTTCTATGGCTATGCAGGCGTTAGAGCAGGAAACGGGACTGAACCTTTTTTACAGAGAAAAAAATAAAATAAGCCCTACAAAAGAAGCCGATATTTTATTTGAAAAAATATCGGCTATTTTAGGACAAATGGACGAACTGACGAGAGACATCGCCTCTATGACGGGAAAAGCGAGCATAAGGATAGCTCTTCCCCTGCAACTTGGAATTACGTTTATGCCGGCGATTTTCGGCGATTTTTGTATTCAGCACCCCGAAATTAAGGTTGAAATAGTGGAAGTGGGCGGCGTAAAAGCTCTGCAAATGGTGGAAGACGGCAGAGTTGACATAGCTTTTACCAATTATCACGAAAGCGTGGGCGATTCTTTAAGCTACAAAAAACTCTTTGACTGCGAGTGCCTCTTTTGCACTTGGAAAGGGCATCCGCTCTCGGAAAAAGAAACGGTAACTTTTAAAGAAGTTGCAAAGGAGCCTTTGGTAATGCTTGGCTCTAACTTTGTAACATATAAAGCGACGCTTGCAGTGTTTAAAAAGAAACGGTTAAAATTAAGAATAATGCACGAAACGCCGTATCTGCACACGGCAAAAAATTTGGTGCGTCAACATCTCGCCTCTACCATTCTCATTCGTCAGGGCGTTTTGGCGGAAGAATACGACAGTTTGGCGCTTATTCCCTTTGAAGAGCCGTTTTATTTGGATTCGGGCATAGTTGTAAAAAAGGGACGGCAAATTTACCCTCACGAGGAGATTTTGATGAACTACTTAATGAAAATAGTAGGCGGAGCGACCGTGACGGAAGGCGATAAAGGCGACGAGAAAACCGCTCTCGCTATGGAAATTGAAAAAGAGGACGCGTGAGCGTCCTCTTAAGGAAATACCGATTAAAAAAGTTTTGCATAAATGAAAATTTTATGATAACATAAGGCATTATAACACAGTAAATTTTTTTTTGTAAACCCCTTTATCGAGGTGACTTTTTTGAAGATACACGGCGCTGTTATAATAGAGCAGGGCGTCACCTTTGCGATTGTTTCCGTAAAATGGCACGTTACTCAATATACTCAGCGAATAATAGAAGCCAGGCAAGAACTTTCGGTATTTTTCCCGAATATGCCCATAATTTTAATGAGCACCGACAAAAACGGGCAACCGCATTATTACGGCAGACGAGACATAGTTGAATTTTTAAAATCCATAAAAGTCGAACAAATACCATGGAAAGAATATCACATATATTAGAAGGTGGACAATATGAGACGCTTGTTATATATTGCTCTTTTGATTTTCGCTCTCGTTACGGCGGGTTGCGGCACGGAAACAGAAAAAAGCGCCGGCAAAAGCAGCGTTGGCGAGAACCTGGTGGTCGTATCTCTTCCGGTTAAGTTCCCTGAACGCTGGATTATAGACGGCGAGGAATTACAGAAAAATCTGAAAGCAAAAGGCTACGACGTAATTGTGGATTATGCCAGCGAAAACAGCGAGAAACAGGCTTTCTTCTTAGACAAAGCTATAAAAGACGGCGCAAAATGCCTTATAATCGCTCCCGTGGACGCAAAATCCCTTGTTAAAATATGTGAAAAAGCCAAAGAGAAGGATATAAAAATTATTTCCTACGACCGTTTCATAATGGATACGGAAGCCGTTGACGCTTACATCACGTTTGACAATACGAAAGTCGGCGTTTTGATGGGCTCTTACGTTGCGGATATTTTAAGACTAAATAGCAGGGCGGATGCGGTAAACATCGAATTTTTCGCTGGCGCTGAAGAAGACAACAACTCTCTTATGGTGTATAACGGTTATATGAGCGTGATAAAACCGTTTATCGATAGCGGCATTGTGCATACGCCGTCCGGCGAGACGGAGTTTAAGAAAGTATGCACCGAAAAATGGATGCCGGAAGTTGCGGAAAAAAGAATGGATCGCATTTTAAAAGACTATTACTCCCGTGAAAAATTAAACGCGGTCATAGCTCCGAACGACTTGCTTGCAAACGCCATAATTTCGTCTTTGGGAAAATCCGGCTATAAGGTGCATTATCCCGTCATAACAGGGCAAGACGCGGATAAAGTCGCCGTTATAAACATATTAAACGGCAGACAAAAGGCGACTGTTTTTAAAGATACCAGAATTTTGGCGAAAAATTGCGCGGATTTGGCGGACGATTTAATAAAGGGCAAGCCCATAAAAGCGGACGACGAGAACAGCTACGACAACCGCAGAAAAAAAGTGCCGACCTTTTTGATAGACCCCGTGCTCGTTACGGCGGATAACGCCATAAGCGCGCTTGTGGACAGCGGTTACTACAAAAAAGTGGAACTCGGGCTTGAATAGTATAAAGGAAACGCTCATTAAATGAGTTTTTCCTAAAAAAATTAAATTTGACTTATGTTTTTCTTTGTGATATTATAATAAAGCTAATTGATTGTATGCCGAAGTGGCGGAATTGGCAGACGCAGCAGACTCAAAATCTGCCGCTGGCAACAGCGTGCCGGTTCGACCCCGGCCTTCGGCACCACACAAAAAAATCAGAGCGGACGTTTTTGTCCGCTCTTTTTTGTTGCATATTTTATTATGGATTTTATAAGCCAATATACCGCAAAGACCATGTTAAGAAGAAAATTTTTTATTTGCTCCGTCGGCTCTTCCGCCTCAAGCTGATTTTGCTTTTTTCTTTTCAAATACAATTTCCTTACCCGCTTTTTTGGCTATTATACTGTCCCCTTCCACAAACGTTTTCTGCAATATTAACGTGGAAAGTTCGTCCTCGATTTTGCGGCGTATGGCGCGCCTTAACGGCCTTGCGCCGTATTTTTTGTCCGTGCCCTCTTTTATCAGCACGTCTTTTGCGCCCGCGGAAACGGTAAGCGTTATCTTCTTTTCCTTTAATCTTTCCTTAACGTCTTTCATTAAAATGTCGATTATTTTTGAAAGTTCGTTTTTACCTAAAGACTTAAAGACAAGCATCTCGTCCAAGCGGTTTAAAAACTCCGGCGCAAATATTTCGTTTACGGCGTCCATTACTCTCGCTTTGTTGCGCTCGTTGTTTATTTCTTCGCTGTCCGATTTTGCAAAACCGAGCGCGGTGGATTCAGGCTGCAAAAATTTTGCCCCCACGTTTGAAGTCATTATTATGACGGTATTTGTAAAATCCGCCACGCGTCCTTTACTGTCCGTGAGCCTGCCGTCGTCTAACACCTGCAAGAGTATGTTAAATATTTCGCCGTCCGCTTTTTCGATTTCGTCCAAAAGTATTATGGAATACGGCTTTTGACGCACTTTATCCGTAAGCTGCCCGCCGTCGTCGTGTCCGACGTATCCGGGAGGCGCGCCCACCATTTTCGATACCGAATACTTTTCCATATACTCCGACATATCAAAGCGAATTAGCGCGTCTTCGCTGTCAAAAAGAGCCTTGGCGAGAGCTTTTGCAAGCTCGGTTTTTCCCACGCCCGTGGGGCCTAAAAACAGAAAAGAGCCAATGGGGCGTTTTGGGTCTCGAAGCCCCGCGCGGCCGCGGCGCACAGCTTTTGCAACCGCTTCCACCGCTTCTTCTTGACCTATTACCCGTTCTTTTAAAATCTTTTCAAGTTTTAAAAGTCTCTCCGATTCTTTTGCGCGAATGTTCTTTACGGGAACTCCCGTCCAAAGAGCCACTACTTCCGCTATATCGTCCGCGGTAACGTCTATTACGCCGCCGTCTTCGGATTCCCATTTTTCACGCGCTTTTTCGTATTCGTCTTTTATCATTAAGGCGTTGTCGCGAAGTTTTGCCGCGGTTTCGTAATCCTGTTTTGCAACCGCAGCGAGCTTTTCTTTCGTTACGTCCGCGAATTTTTCTTCAAGCTCCGTCATTTTTTTAGGCTTCGGCACATCTCTCGTGCGCGCCATTGACGCCGCCTCGTCCATTACGTCTATAGCTTTGTCGGGCAAAAATCTGTCGGTTATGTATCTCTTTGAAAGCTCCACGCTTGCTTTTAACGCCTCGTCGTCAAAATTTGCGCGATGGAATTTTTCGTAAGTGTCGCGAAGTCCTTTTAAAATATCGAAAGCCTCGCTTACTGTGGGTTCCGTTACCATAACGCTTTGAAAACGACGCGCCAGAGCGGAATCCCTTTCAAAGTGCTTTTTGTATTCGTCTAAAGTCGTCGCGCCTATTACTCTAAGTTCGCCCCTTGCAAGAGCGGGTTTTAAAATATTCGCCGCGTCAAGCGAGCCTTCCGCCGAACCTGCGCCTATAAGCGTATGTATTTCGTCGATAAAGAGAATTATATCGTCGCTGCCTACAACTTCTTCCATAATTCCTTGGATACGCTCTTCAAATTCGCCCCTGTACTTAGAGCCTGCCACAAGATTAGACATTGAAAGGGAATAAATCCTTTTTCCGAGCAGAGCTTTAGGCGCGCTGCCTTCTTCGATTTTTCTAGCCAAGCCTTCGGCGATGGCGGTTTTCCCGACACCGGGTTCCCCTATTAAGAGCGGATTATTCTTCGTTCGGCGCGCAAGTATCTGCACCACGCGTTTTAATTCTTTTTCCCTACCAACGACGGGGTCTATTTTGCCTTCGTTTGCAAGTTCGTTTAAGCATCTTCCGAAAAAATCAAGCATCGGGGTTTTGCTTTCCCTCTCGTTTTCGTCCGTCTGCTTGCGTCTTAATCTTCCTAACATCGGCATTTATTTCACTCCTATTTCATATACTTTCTAATCGTCTTATTCGCTATTATCGCTCTTAAATGTTCCACGTCGCCGTCGCTTCCCGCTAAATTCCTGAGATACGACCTTCTGCTGAGCGTAAAAATTTCTCCGAAAAAGCTGCCGGGGATTTTGTCGATTATTCCCATATCGCTTCCCATTTGAAGTTTCGACGCCGCGTCCAGCGCTTCTTTTTCCGTAAGTATTTTAGAATGTTCCAAAAGTCCGTAAGCGCGCCATACAACGTCCGCGAGCGGGTCTTTTCTGTGTTTGTCGAGCACTTCTCTGCCGCGTCTTTCCGTAGCCGCGACTTCTCTTGCAAAATTTTCGACTTTTTTTACGGTATCCGCTTCAGGAAAACCTATTGTTTTATGATTCGACAAAACAAATAAATTTCCCTGCCAATCTTTTTCTTTTGCTCCGTAAAGCGAAACAAAATCAAGTCCCAATTTTCCGGCGATATCCGCCGTGTTTTTTATGTTCTTCGTATATGAAAGAGCCGGAAGATGCAAAATAGTTACGGCTCTAAGCCCTGTGCCTACGCGAGACGGCAGAGAGGATAAATAGCCAAACGTCTCGTCGTAAGCGATATCCGCCTCGGCGTCCAGCATATCGTCTACTTTAAAAGCTTTATCCAACAGTTCAAAAAATCCCAAACCCTCTCGTTTAAAACAGATTAAAATATGGTCTTCTTCATTTACTGCGATTATATCTTTGCCGTTGTTTTTTAAAAATAACGAGCGGTATTTTCTGCCGTTTAAAAAGCACCTCGCCACTATGCGTTTGTCCGCTAATATTTCACCCTCTACCGCCGTCAGCCTATCCATCGCTATTTCTTCCATCGCGAGGTCTTTAATAATTCCGCGAACGGTATCCGCTATTTTTTTCAGTTCGTCGTCCGAGGCAAGATGCGGAAAACGATAGTCGGCAAAATTTCTCGCCAAATATACCGCGCTTTTTAATACTATATCTCCGTCGCCGAAAGTAAATTCCCAAGCAGGCGGCGCGCTTTCGCCCAAATAGTTATGAATTGGCACGTTTTTTACCGACCTTTCTTTCAAGCTCTTTTATCTTGTCCCGTAACCCCGCCGCTCTTTCGTATGCCTCTTCGTTTACCGCTATCTCAAGGCTTTTTCTTAATTTTGCCAGTTCTTTTTGCGGTGGAAGGGCGCCCAGACTTTTCGGCGATTTTCCGATATGGCTCTCGTTTTTGCCTTGAACAATCTTTAAAACCTCGGGGAGTTTATCCTTAAAAGCGGTATAACAAGCCGGGCAGCCGAATTTCCCTTCGTGTTTCATCTCACCGTAGCTTATGCCGCAATTCGGGCACACGTACTCCATATTTTCAATCGCTTCTTCAAAAGCGGCGGGAAGTACGTTTTTCAAAAAATTCGCAAAGGAAAACGGGGAGCCGTCCCCTTCGTCAATAAGCCCCTCCGCTTCCGCGCACTTTTCGCATAGGTTCCGCTCTCTTTTGCCGTTCGGCGTCACGTCCACTATATGTATATGCGCCTCATTCTTCTTGCATACGTCGCAAAGCATAGTATTCTCCTTAAAATTTTCGAATCGATATGTTCTTTAGGTAACCTCTAAAAACCCTTCTTTTCTTTCTTTTTCTTATATACCCACAGGGCACAGGCGAAAAAGAAAGAAAAGAAGCAAAAGAAAGAAAAAGAATTTTAATATAAAAAAATAAAAATGTAATGTTTAAATTAAGATTTTAAGCTGGTAAAGTTTTTTCTTTTCTCTTTTTCTTTGTTACTTTCTTTTTCTCTTTTCTTTTTTGCCTGTCCTCCCTTGCGGAGGAAAAAAAAGAAAAGAGAAAAAGCACTCAAGAGTATAAGAATTTCTAATCGGTAAACTGATAAGAAATTCTAAAAAGTAACAAA
>JAGBKP010000090.1 GCA_017635875.1 Selenomonadaceae bacterium
ACTTTCTTTTTCTCTTTTCTTTTTTTAAAAAAAGAAAAGAGAAAAAGAAAGTAAGATTTTTATAAATGCCCTATTGCTTTTCGGGGAAAAATATCTCTAAATTCTTGTTTTCCTTGTCTTTTATCAAAAAACTGCCCATCAGGAAAAATACGAAAGAAACGCTTATGCCGACTACTATGGGGTGAAGCCCAAACGGCTTAAAGCCGAAGCCTTGCGCGAGGCAGTAACAAACTGCGCCGCCTATGGTTGCAAAGAGCGCGCCGTATTTGTTCGCCCATTTTGTGAAAAGTCCGAACAGAAGCGTAAAGAAGAACGCCGTTTCAAGTCCGCCAAAAGCGAACATATTGATTATCCAAATGACAGACGGAGGATTTAGCGCGATTAAAAATACCGCGCTCCCTAATACCGCCGTAGCGACTATGGATATAAGGCGAAGATTTGCCGTTGTAAGCGGCTCTTTCTTATGCTTTTCGCGGTAATGCACGAAAATGTCCTTTATAATGGAGGACGACGCAACGATTAAAAGCCCCGATATTGTGGAAATAGAGGCGGCAAGAGGTCCTATTATGGCAAATCCTACGAGAGATTTTGGGATAGCCGTCGCTATGGCGGTGGGGATTATGCTGTCCACCGTGCCGTAAGTTTTAAGCGGCTCGTCTATAACGCCGTGAGAGAGTATTCCTATCATATTTATGCCGATATTCATAAAGCCTACGACAAAAGTGCCGATAAGCATCGCTTGATGCAGGCCTTTCGTGTCTTTGTAGCTTATTCCGCGCACAACGGATTGAGGCAAAGCGATTGTAAGTATTCCTACAAGCATCCATTGACTTATATATAATGTCATAGGCATATTGCCGCCTGAAAACGGCTCAAGCATTTCCGGATGATTTACGGTGATGTTGTCTATAATATTGTAATAACCTCCGCCTGCGTCAAGCACATAGTAAAGGAGAAGAATAATTCCCGCCATCATCACAAGAGCGCAGAGGGTATCGGTAAAGGCGACGGCGCGAAATCCTCCCATAGCCGTGTATATTACGACTATAAGACCAAAGAGAGCAAGCCCCGACTCGTAGCTGTAATCCATAGTTGCGGCAAATAATCTCGCGCCGCCTACGAACTGCGCCGTCATAGTCGCGGCGAAAAACAGCACGATTATAAGCGCGGCTGCGGCGGCGAGCGCGTCGGAGTTGTATCTTGCCCGAAGAATATCCACAACGGTGACCGCGTTTAGTTTTCGCGACAAAAGCGCGACTCGCTTTCCGTATATGCCCAAAACCAAAAACACCGCGGTGACTTGCACAACCGCCATATAAATCCAGCCGAAACCTATGAACCACGCCATACCAGGGCCGCCCACAAAGGACGACACCGAGCTATAGGTCGCGACAGTCGTCATAGCGAGGACAAAGCCACCGAGCGTGCGGTTGCCGACGAAATAGTGAGATAGGAAATTTCCGCTTTCCATTTGACGGCGAACATAAAAAGATATGCCCACCATAAGCCCCATAAAGACGAGCAGCGGGCATAACTGCAATAAATTCATTTTGTGTTTTCCTCCCCCAGATCCATATCCTTAAAGAAAAATTTCAGCAAAAACCAAACTAAAGCCATAGCGAAAATCCAAACGCCGACGGTACCCGTTACAGACCATAAGGGTAAATTAAACATCTTAACGTCAACGCCCGAAACGCCAAAGCCTGCCGCGCACCAGAAAATAATGAGTATAATAAGCGCAACTCCTGTGGCGACCGCTTCTTTTTTTATTTGTTGTAATTTTTCGTAATCAGTCATAGTCATTCTCCTTTTTCAAAATTTTAACAAACGCATAAATTCTACGAATATATTCTTTTTCCTGCAAAAATAAAAATAAAAAAGCCGCAAAATACGGCTTTAGAGTGTAGATTTATTAAACAACACAGGGCTTCGCCCCATACCCCAGCAGGGCACTGCCTCCCTAAAGGGACTAGCTTCGCGTCGCTGCACCTGCAAGGGGAACTCGTCCCCCTTGACCCCCATTTTTAAAATAATTTTGAATGACAGATAAAACAATAGAGCTAAAAATAATCAATAGAGCCCGGTAAAGTTTTTTCTTTCTCTTTTTTCTTTGCTACTTTCTTTTTTCTCTTTCTTTTTTTCAAAAAAGAAAGAGAAAAAAGAAAGTAGAGAACAAGTCAATTATTTTTGCAACTTCACATTGTCTCCGTAAATGGTTTTAAAATCGTTTTTCATTGAAATGGGAATCCAGCCGTAGTCGCGGCAACCTTGAAGCATCACGGCTTCCGTTTTTGGGCTGCCCATTTCCCTTTCGCGGTCGTCGCAAATTACGCCGAAAGCCAAAGTTTTATATTTGTTGCCGGTAATTGCAAAATTCATCATACTGGCGTCGCTCATAGAATTACCGAAGGCAAGCACCGGCTGTTTTCCGATTTCGCGGTTTATGGCCGAAACCTTATTCATTTGAAGGTCCTTTATGATAAATTCGCCGCGAAGGAGTTTGTCGTCTTTTTGATAAATATAGTCAAGAGCCGCTTTGTCGCCTTGATGCTCCGCTTTATAAACTATATCCGTGCCGATTATTTGATTGGTTGGGATATCCATAATACCGACGATAAGGGCGCGGCAAATTTGCCGCTCGCTTCCGGAGACCACATAAACCTTAAAATCATTGTGGGCAAGATAGGAGATAACCTCTATCATAGGCAGATAAAACGCCTCGCCCCATTTTAAATTGGTAAGCCCCGTGACATTTTCTTTCATATATTCTTTGGCTTTTTTCTCAAATTCTTTATCCGTCATATCGGTAAAAGCAGATACCGCAACTTTTGCCGTGTTTGCCGACGGATACGGCGCGCCTATGTGTTTTGCTTTCGCCTCCACGTTCTTTGCCGTTTCGTACTGTTCTTTGGTGGGCTTAAAACTTGGGTCGTCAAAGACGCGGTGCATAAAAAACGAGTGGTCGAAGTAAATGGGCGCGGTTTCGCATAGAATAGTGCCGTCCATATCAAAGACGGCTATTCTGTCCTCTTTGGGGATAAAGTTTGCGCTGTTCTTATCCGTAACATCTTTTATGTAGGATTTAAGCGCGTTTAAGGCTTTCGCGTCCTTTGTCCAATACTTAAAGTCAGAGCCGTTGGCTTTAACGCTAATAGCGGCGATTTCGTCTCTTGTGGCGGCGTCCGCGTCGGTAAAAGCGGTTAGCGCGAGGCTCGCGGTAAGGGCGATGCCCAGTAGTTTGTTTTTTAACGACACAATGTTCCTCCTTATACAAACGCAGGTTCTTTAATTTTCAAATGTTCTAAAAATTCTATGGTTATTTCTGCAAGTCGCTCTCTGCTTATTTTTAAATCCGAATTATCATAAGATTTTAAAATCGTGTCCAGAAAACGCGCTTTAAATTCGCTTTCTTGAATTTCTTCCGGAGTAAAAAGCTCTTTTTCGACATCCTCCCAACTTCTACTCATCTTCATCAAGGCCCCTTTCAATATAGTCTTTATATTCGGCTTTTGCCTTTTCGATTTCTCTTTTAGGCGTTTTAACCGTTTTCTTTGTAAAAGCGTGTAGAAGTAAATATTTTCCTTGTTTCATAACCACAAATAGCACTCTGTCGTTTGTCGGTCTAAGTTCCCAAATATCTCCTTCGATGTGTTTTACTATCGGCTCTCCGATGAATGTGCCGCTTGTGGCTAGGAATTTAATATATTGTTGAATTTTTCTTGCCTTTATCCGACTATTTTTGTCATTCTTCAATACAAGTTCTGTCAGATACTCGGTTAAAGGTTCTTTACCGTTTTTATCGGCATAAACTTCAATTTGATACAAATTATTACACTCCTAAAGGTGACCTCTAAAAACTGTTCTTTTCTTTCTTTTTCTTATATACCCAAAGGGCACAGGCGAAAAAGAAAGAAAAGAACCAAAAGAAAGAAAAAGAATTTTAATATAAAAATATAAAAGTGTAATGTTTAAATTTAGATTTTAAGCTGATAAAGTTTTCTTTCTCTCTTTTTTCTTTGTTACTTTCTTTTTTCTCTCTTTC
>JAGBKP010000091.1 GCA_017635875.1 Selenomonadaceae bacterium
CTTTAGGCACTAAATCTTCTAAACATACGAATTGTATTTGATTTTGATTTTCCCTGCTTTGTTTACGATACATTAAAATCCCTCCAAATGTATTTTATCACATTTGAAGGGATTTTTAAATGAATTTGTCTACAGTCTGAATTATAATTTTAATAGTTTTGCAAATAATAAGACACTTTTAAGACACTTTTAGATGATTTTAGCAAGCAAAAAAGCCCCCCCGCGAACAGCGGAAGGCTTGAATTTACTGGAGCTAGCTATAGGACTTGAACCTACGCCCTGCTCATTACGAATAGTCAAGATGAAAAAACGGTAAAATTTTTATGTAAAATATGGCTTTTTATGGCAAATAAACGAGGTTTTTTAGACCATATTTTTCATTTTATGCAAATTTTTCAAATAAAAAAATTAAAAAAGGGTGAATTTTAGGGGGAGTGATTACGCCAAAAATTCCTTAATTTGCGCCTCTATATCTCTTCCTTTTTCATCGCGTTTTGTTGCCATTAAAAAGCGACATTGTCCGTTGCTCTTTGCCGCCCATAATTTACCAATCATATCTTTTTCCTTCGCGTCGTCGCCGCTTACTAAATGCGCGCCTTTATATTCAACGGCGGCTACAATTCCGCTTTTTAGCTTAATTACAAAATCGGGATAGAATTTATCTTTGTGTGTGGGAAGCCAAAAAGAATTTTGCTCGTCTTTGGGAATGTTTCTTACCCAAGTTTCAACATTTTTATGAATATCTATACATTGAGCGCAGTATATTTCTTCATCAGAATCCATCGCGCCTATCATCTGATAAAAATGATGTTGAAATATTTTTGAGCCGCGATAGAAATTTTTTGCGGGGTAAGCGTTTGGTTGAAACGCCATAGCAACATTGGGAGTAACTCGGACGAATTTATCTGTTTTAAACAGTAAACTTTGCATACCTTCTCTGTACGCTTCTGTTTTGCAATCAGATATACGCTCTTTTACCATTTTTTCCAGAACAAAACGCAAGCGCACTAAATCTGCGAGTGGGACATTATTTACCTCAATCAAGCGCGTTAAAATTCGGCGAATAAACTCCACTAAGTCCTCATAGCTTAAATCTATTGTCAAAGTTTTTTTCGCCAACCAACCCACTAAATCTACCAATTCCCAATTCGTTCCGGCGAGTAAAAGCGTTCCTTGTCCTTCGCCCAAATGTTTTTCTGTTACTTTATGCCCCATAATATCAAATTCATATATGTGTTTTTCCGTATCAAAACGAAAAGCGGGAAGTGTAGGCTCGTATTTGTCCGTTAAACACCAATCCTCCGGCAAAAAATCTTCCGATTCCGCCGCATACACACCTATTCCATCTCCAAAATCAAGACAAAGCTGAGGAACGGTAAATTTAACGCCTCTGTTTGAAGGAGAATTTGAAACGGAGATTTTATGCGTATTTCGTCTGATTTCCGTTATCATAGACTTGCGGTCTGTTATGCTTTCAAAAATATGTTTTGCGTTATTCTCCAATTCTTCTAAATCTTTTGCGGAAACGCCTTCAATAGTTACCGAATAACCGCCCTCTTTTAAATTTTCCACCTTAATATTGCTTTCCTTTTGCAAAACGGCGTTAATCGTTCCTTCATTCGGCGGCATTGTCGCTTGAAATTGTAATGTGGTCTGTTTCATACCAAAAAGGTCAAATTCCGGCAAAGACGGTTGATAATATTTGAGAGATTCATTCGCTTCTTCATCTTCAAAGCCCATACCCAAAAGATTATCTCGAATTTGACTGACCGCTTGCATCCAAGTTGTTACGGCTACGTGGGCGTATGCTTTGTTTAACGCCTCCGACGTTCTTCTTTTAGCATAAGGCATACGAAGAACCCTACCCAAAAGTTGCTCCGCGTCTTTGGGCGAAGAAATATGCGCCAATGAACAGAACACGTAGGCAAAAGGACAGTCCCACCCCTCTTTTAACGCTTGCACGGTGATGACGTAGCGAATGGGGCAATTCGGCGAAAGTAAATCTACTCCGTCAAGTTCTCGCTTTTCGCCCGTTGCAATAGCAATTTGATTTTCGGGTATATGCGCTTCTGGTTAGTTGTAAAATTAAATGAGACATTTGGAAAAAATTCAGGTAAAATAAAGTTAGCCAACAAACCTGAAAGGAAGATCCAAATGCCTCAATGTAATAATAACACAAAAACAAAAAAATTTAAACATTTAATTTACGTTCA
>JAGBKP010000092.1 GCA_017635875.1 Selenomonadaceae bacterium
ACGGACTGCGCGTTGCCGGACATCTCGCGACTGAAACCGCTTACTTCTTGAATGGAATCCGTAATCTTTGAGGTTTCTTTTTCCGCCGTCGCCATACGCTTTAACGACTGTTGAATTTGCTCGTAGAGCGTATCTATATGTTGTTCCATCTTCGAGAACACTTCGCCGGTTTTTTCGACTATCTTGGTGCCCGCTTGCACTTCTTCATTGCCCTTGTTCATAGCCTGCATAGCGCGGGTCGTGTCGTCTTGGATACCCGTGATAATTGAAGAAATATTTTGCGCCGCAGTGCCGGATTGCTCCGCAAGTTTACGAACTTCGTCGGCGACAACCGCAAAACCTCTGCCCGCTTCGCCCGCGCGCGCCGCTTCTATAGCCGCGTTAAGCGCGAGAAGATTTGTTTGCTCGGCAATTCCCGATATTGCTTCTACGATGTTTCCGATTTCTTTAGACCTGTCGCCCAAAGTTTCAACGACTTTAGAGCTTGCGGTCATCTGCGCCGCCATCTTTTCCATAGCCGCCATAGAGTTTGCAACCGCCGCATGTCCCTCTTTTGCGCCTTCGCGGCTCTGTTCCGCGGCTTTTTGCATATTCGCCGAACTTTGATGAAGCTCCGTCATATCGTTCTTTAAATCGCTTGACGTTTGATTTATGCTGTCAAGAGTGGTAGATTGGCTCTCGGTTTGACCCGCGATATTTGAAATATTCGTAGCCACTTGGTTTATGCTCTCCGATGTGCTCTGCGAGCTTGCCGTAAGCTGTTCGCTCGCCGCCGCAAGTTGCTGCGCCGAATCTATTATGTCGTGCAAAATGCCGGAAATTGATTTTTGCAAATGATTTGCGCTATCCGCCATAGTTGCGATTTCATCAGTGCCGTTTACCTCAAGCGGAGGAGTTGAAAAATCGCCCGATGCCATAGATTTAAGCGTTTCTTCAACGTCAACCAAAGGCTTTAACGCGCTCTTTAACGCAATCATAACAATTACGCCGAAAACAATGACAAGTATTATGGTGGAAATTATAGTGGAGCTTAAAAAACTCGTTTGAAGTTCTTCTACTTCTCCTTTAGGAACTCCCATAAAGAGCATACCCACAACTTTGCCGGAAGAATCCTTTATAGGCTCATAGCCGCAAAAATATTTGTTGCCTAATACTTCAGCCTCGCCCACATAGGATTTGCCGTCTTTTAAAACTATATCTATAACTGCCTCCGAAGCTTTAGTGCCGACGGAACGTTTGCCGCCCGATTGAAAAGTAGTGGCAACTCGCATATCGCCACAAAAAATCGTTACGTTATTTCCCGTAAGAGAGCCGATTTTATCCACAACGGCATCCGCGTCGTTTAACTTCATATCGCCCTTATAGATAACGCCCCCGTCGACTCTCCAATCGCCCGGGTAGGTTAAATCCAAAATCTCAAAAGTCTGTCTTATATCTGCTTTAGCCTTGTTTTCAAGGGCGACTTCAAAACCGTTGTTTGCCGAACGATACCCCAAAAACACCAACAGCGCGCAAGCGACAATAAGCATTGCGCTAAAAAAAAGCATAGATTTTTTTTGCAAATTCATTCAAGCACTTCCTTTCAATAATGTATGTTATGTATATTAAGGTATTCTATACATTTAACAAAATTCCTTCATTTTTTTTGTATACAAAAAAAATAACATTGAAATGTTATGTCAAAAATTGATTTTTCGTTTATTTTTATCTCACTCAGAAAAATGAACGGTGGACTTTTTGAAAAAATTATATATAATGTAATAAGTATAGTAAACGAAGTTAAAATTTTTACTTTAAACAAAAATCTATGTAATTTTAGCTGTTTTTTTATTAAAATTTTTTCTCTCTTTTTCTTTTCTTTGCTTCTTTCTTTTCTTTTTCTCTCTTTTTTATAAAAAAGAGAGAGAAAGAAAAGAAAGAAGAATAATGTCGTTTGCTTATAGTATGTATAGCAGTAGAGAAAGGCTGATTTACTTTATGTCAAAAGCAAGAAACGAGGCTTGCTGGTGCGGTTCCGGCAAGAAGTATAAAAAATGTCACGCGGATTTTGACGCTAAGATGGACGAAATTAAATTTAACCCGATAAGAGGGCAGGTGCGCCCGCCGAAAAATATTATCAATACGCCCGAAGATATTTTGGGCATAAAAAAAAGCGCGGTTATTAACGGCGCGGTTTTAGATATGATGACGGAGATGATAAAGCCGGGAATAAATACTTTATCTTTAGATGAGGCGGCGAAAGATTATATCGAAAGTCACGGCGGCGTTCCCGCTTGCTTAAATTACGAAGGCTTTCCGAAAAGTATTTGCGTTTCGGTGAATAACGTTGTCTGTCACGGCATACCTTCCAAAAAAACGATTTTGAAGGAAGGAGATATTGTAAACGTTGACGTTACCACGATTTTAAACGGATATTACTCGGACGCGTCGAGAATGTATATTGTGGGCGGCAAAACGACGCCGGAGGCTCAAAGACTTGTCGACGTTACAAAAGAAATAATGGAGCTTGGCATAGCCGCAATTCACCCTTGGGGGTGGGTAGGCGATATCGGAGCGGCTTGCAAAAAACACGCGAAAAAGAACGGATATTCCGTTGTCACCGCGCTTGGCGGTCACGGCGTAGGAAAAGCGTTTCATCTTGACCCGTTCGTTTCGCATTACGCGGACGCAAGCACGGGAATGTTACTCGCGCCGGGGATGGTTTTAACCGTAGAGCCGATGATAAACGAGGGAACATATCTTGTTGACGTTGACGAAAAAGACGGCTGGACCGTGCGCACCCACGACGGCAAACTCTCGGCGCAGTGGGAGAAAACCGTGCTTGTAACGGATACCGGCGTTGAAATTTTAGCGGAGTAAAGATATGACTTTTAAAGATTTAGGCGTAAGAGAAGAAATCGTTGAAACCTTAAAAAAGCAGGGAATAATCACCCCAACGGAAGCGCAAAGACTCGCCGTCCCCAAAATACGGCAAAAAGGCGATTTAATCTTTCAATCTCAAACGGGCACGGGAAAAACTTTGGCGTATCTTTTGCCGATTTTTGAAAAACTGAAAAAAGCTCCCGTGACGCAGGTTTTAATCATAAGCCCTACAAGAGAGCTTGCGATGCAAATATACAAAGTCGCCGCAAAACTCGCGGAAACGACGAAAGACGAAATCGCGCTTATTCACGGCGGCAGCGATTTTATAAAGGAAAACGAAAAACTGAAGAAATCGCCTTCGCTCGTTATAGGCACGCCGGGACGGCTTTTAGACCATTTAAGGCGAAAACAGCTCGATTTATCCAATGTAAACCGCGTAGTGCTGGACGAAGCCGACGAAATTTTAAGACGCGGATTTTTGGAGGATGCGGAACTTTTAATAAAAGAAACCGCAAACGACCGCGATATTCTGCTTTTTTCCGCTACAATGCCGCCAGCCGTTCGGGCAATTTCCGTGCGATATATGAAAAATCCGACGGAAATTTTATTAAAAGCCGAAGAAGTAAATCTGAAAAATATTAAGCAAGAAGTAGTGGACGTTCGTGAAGAAACGAAGCTGGACACGCTGTGCTCGCTTATAAACGAACACAATCCTTATCTTGCGCTGGTGTTTTGCCGCACAAAGGAAAAAGCCGCAAGCGTAGCATTGGAACTCTCTAAACGCGGCTACTTGGCGGACGAACTGCACGGCGATTTAACGCAAGCGCAACGAAAACACGCGCTTGAAGAATTTAGGCAAGCCAAACTTCAAATACTTGTAGCGACGGATTTAGCGGCAAGAGGTTTAGACATTGAAGGCGTAACAAACGTATATAATTACGATTTGCCGATAGACGCGGAAAGTTACATTCACCGCATAGGGCGCACGGGCAGAGGCGGCAAAGAAGGCTTATCCGTAACTTTCGCAACGCAAAAGGAATACGACAAGCTGAGAAAAATAGAGGGCGCGATTCGAGGAAGACTCTCTAAAACTCACGAAAAGGAAAGCCGCAAAAGGTTGAAGCAAAAAATCGCGGAAAAACAAAAGAAAGCGTCGGAAAAAAACGCCGAAGGTAAAAAATTCCCGAAAAAATTTTCGGCGAAAAAAGACAAACCGAAAAAACCTCTCTCAAGAGCCGCGAAAAAGAGCAAAAGACTAGGCGTAAGCCGCGGCAAAGGGCGAAAGTAAAAATTTCTTAATAGATATATACAAAGAGAGAAAAATCTTGTATAATAAACAGGTAATTTTTGAGGAGGGATTTTTAAATGAATTTTAAAAAATTATTGAGCGTTTTCGCTTGCGTTATGCTTTTGTCCGCGCTTTTAACGGGCTGCGGCGAGGATAAAAAGAAAGCGGATACCAAAGTGAGCAATGAAAAACCTATTGTTGTGGGACTTGACGACAACTTCCCGCCTATGGGTTTTCGCGACGATAAACAGGAAATCGTAGGTTTTGACGTAGACCTTGCCAAAGAAGCGGCAAAAAGATTAAACAGGAATATAGAGTTTAAAGCTATCGACTGGTCGAGTAAGGAAGCGGAACTAAAGAGCGGCAGAGTGGATATCCTTTGGAACGGGCTCGACATCACAGAAAAGCGCAAGGAAAATATGCTCTTTTCCGATCCGTATATGGAAAACCGTCAAATCATCTTCGTGAAAAAGGGCACAACCGATATTATCGACGAAAAATCCCTTGCGGGTAAAGTCGTCGGAACGCAAAGCGGCGGCACAACCGAAGAATATATCGACGGAAACGATGTCTTAAGAAACAGTTTTAAAGATTACAAAAAATACAGCGACTATGTTGCGGCGTTTATGGATCTTGAAAACGGCAGAATCGACGCTATTGTAGGCGATGAGATAACGGGTCGTTACTATATGAGCAAGCATTTGGATAAAATCGACGCCGTTGAAGTAGCGGTGGGTCCCGTATCAAATTTTGGCATTGGTTTCAGTAAAGAAAACAAAAAACTTCGCGACGAAGTGCAGAAGGTATTGGACGAAATGAGCGCGGACGGGACAAGCGCGAAAATCTCCGAAACTTGGTTTGGTAAAGATATTATGCTGAAAAAATAAGGCTTAATTATGACAATAGCTAAAAAAAAATTAGGTCGCGACGGCGAATCCGTTGCGGCCTCTTTTTTAAAAGAAAAGGGATACATTATTTTAGAGCGGAACTTCGCTTACAGACGCGGCGAAATTGATATTATCGCAAAATTGGGGAAAACTTTGCATTTTGTAGAAGTAAAGACCAGAAAATCCACTCTTTACGGTACGCCCGCTATGACGGTCACAACCTTAAAACAGCAAAAAATATTTAATACCGCCGCGTATTATCTGCAAAAAAATGGCATTTTAAATTCTCCCTGTTCTTTTGACGTGATAGAATTGTTCAAATTCCCCGACGGCAGATTTGCCGTAAACCATATCGAAAACGCTTTTGAGGGATAAGTAAATAAAAAAAGGGCGGCTAAAAAGCCGTCCTTTTTAATAATAAATGTCAAGTCGCGTCGTGTTTTTCGATTCCTCTTTTGGTACCACGCCCCGCTCGCTTCTTCATTAAACCGAAAGCAACTTCCCTGTCACCCGTTTTACTCGATAAAAGGAAAAGCAGCCTAGAGCAAAAAATACAATATATATTATAATAGCTTGTCCCTAAAGAGGAATCCATCGACACGAGATTTTTTGGGCTTTAAACCCGCTCCTTAATTCCAAAAAGAATTCTATCATAAAACCTCCTGAAAGTCAATGTTTATAAGGGCTTTTTAGTCTTTTTTTCATAGGACTTTAGTTTTATTTTTAGGCTTTTCTATAAATTTTTTCTGATAATCGAAACATTCTTCCGCTATATCGTTATGAAGCCAGATTAAGCAAATAAGGTTTGGTATTGCCATAAGTCCGTTCATAGTATCGGAGAAATTCCACACGATATCAAGGGCGGTAGTCGCGCCAACAAACGTTAAAAGGCTAAAGAATATTCTGTAGGCGTAAATAAGCTTTCTTCCGCTGACTAGATACTCAAGTGATTTTTCGCCGTAATACTCCCAACCTAATATCGTGGAATAAGCGAAAAGCGCAAGCGAGACGGAAACAATGATTTTCGCATATCCGCCAAATACGGTGGAAAACGCTAAAATTGTAAGTTCCGCGCCGGAGATGAGTTTTCCGTCCGCATCTACCGTTCCTAAAAGGCCCGAAGACGCTATCACAAGCCCCGTAAGCATACAGATAATCATAGTGTCGAAAAAAGTCCCGGTCATATTTACGTAACCCTGTCTTGAGGCGTGATCCGTCTTTGCCGCAGCGGCAGCTATCGGAGCGGAGCCTAAACCCGCTTCGTTAGAAAATACGCCGCGAGCGATACCCCAACGCATAGCTTGAAGCATAGACGCGATAATCGAGCCTCCGACGCCGCCCGCGACTGCCGTCGGACTAAAAGCCATATAAAAAATTTCTTGAACGCCTGCGGGAACTTTATCAAAATTTGCGATTATGACAATAATCGCGGAAGCGAAATAAAACGCCGCCATAGCGGGAACGATAACGGCGGAAACTTTGCCGATGCTCGTAATGCCGCGAAGGAGTACGGCAAGAGAAAACGCGACCAAAAACGCGCCCGTAGCGTATGTGGGAATGGAATAACTTGCGGCAAAGGCGGCGGAAATGGAATTTGCTTGAGTGAGATTTCCGATTCCAAAAGAAGCAAATACGGCGCAGATAGCGAAAAACGCGGCTAAAAATCTGCCGATAACTTTATTTCCTATTCCGTTTTTCATAGCGTACATAGGGCCGCCCGCCATCTCTCCGACGCTGTTCGCCTCGCGATACTTTACCGCTAAAACGGATTCGCCGTACTTTGTGGAAAGCCCGAACGCCGCGCTTATGAACATCCAAACAAGCGCGCCCGGACCGCCTAAAACCATAGCAGTCGACACGCCTACAATATTTCCCGTGCCGACGGTCGCGCTCATAGCAGTCATTAGCGACTGAAACGGAGTAATATCGCCTTTTGGATATTGTTTCGCGTAAACTATCATTTTAATGGCGTATAAAAGATTGCGCCAAGGCAAAAAACGAAGACGAATTGTTAAAAATACGCCCGTGCCGACGAGGAAAAACAACATCACGGGTCCCCAAACAAAATCGTTTACGTCCGATAAAATTTTTGCAAAATCCATAAGATCCCTTCTTTTAACATAATAAAAACATCAAAATAAAATCTATTGAAAAACGTCAATAAGCCATAGTATATATGAATATTGAAATTTTGTCTACTTTTTAAGTTTTAGAAACAGAGCGCATTTTGCCTTTCCAGTGACTCAGTATTAAAGCACACGTTGCAATTATAAGATAAACTACCGGAAAAATCAACATCTTAAAAATATGTAACATTATTAAGCACAAAAAAACAAAAAATCCATAAACAACACGCAAAACAAAAAAGCCTTACGAAAAAATTCGTAAGGCTGGAATTTTCTGGCTCCCCGAACTGGACTCGAACCAGTGACATTCTGATTAACAGTCAGACGCTCTACCGACTGAGCTATCGAGGAATAAACCGGCAACTACCTATCCTCCCGGGTCGTTTCCAACCAAGTACTTTCGGCCTC
>JAGBKP010000093.1 GCA_017635875.1 Selenomonadaceae bacterium
GTACATTGTCACCGGGCAATATCCTTTAAACAATATTGTTCCCACTATAAATATTATCCATTGAAAAAATTTATCCCTTTTTCTTAAAATGTCCTTGACATGGGGGACAATTCAGTTTTTTCTTTCTCTTTTTTCTTTGTTACTTTCTTTTTTCTCCTTCTTTTTTTCAAAAAAGAAAGAGAAAAAAGAAAGTAAGGTTTTAAAAGTATAAAAAAGGTGTGAATATGGAAGTAATAACGTTAGCGGAAGGCGCGGGAGGCAGCGCGTCGGCAAGTTTGATGAAAGATATTGTTTTTCCCTATTTGGGGAACGATATATTAGCGGAGATGCACGACGGGGCTAGGCTTAAGGTTAGCGGAGATATAGCGTTTACAACGGATTCGTATATTGTCTCGCCCAGAAAATTTTCGGGTGGGAGCATTGGGACTCTCGCTGTGTCGGGGACTGTGAACGATCTTGCTATGACGGGGGCGAAGGCGAAATATTTGTCCGCATCCGTGATTATGGAGGAAGGATTTGAAAAGGGAGAGCTAAAAGAGATTTTAGCGGATATGCAAAAGGCGGCTAAAAAGGCGGAAGTTTTGTTCGTGACCGGAGATACGAAAGTCGCGCCCAAAGGGAAAGTTGACGGTATATTCATAAACACGGCGGGGATAGGCGAGATTATAGAGGGGGCGAATATTTCGCCTAAAAATGTGAAAGCGGGTATGAAGATAATCGTTTCGGGGTACGTGGGCGACCACGGCGCGACGATACTCGCAAGCAGGCATGATTTAAAGGCGGACTTAAAATCGGACGCCGCGCCTTTAAATCATCTGGTAGAAAAGATGCTGAAAGCGTCGAAAAATATCGCGATGCTGCGCGACCCGACCAGAGGCGGCGTTGCGGCTGTGCTGAACGAAGTCGCAAAAGCGGCGGACGTGGGCGTTATAATAGAAGAAGAGTTAATCCCCGTCAGAGAGAGCGTGCGCGGGCTTTCGGATATGCTTGGTTTTGACCCGCTGACGCTCGCGAACGAAGGAAAGCTAATCGCGTTTGTAGACGCCGCAGACGCGAAAAAGACGCTTGACGTTATGAAAGAGGACGAAAACGGCAAAGACGCGGCGATAATAGGCGAAACGGTCGATACGGCGAAAGGTAAAGTGGGCTTAAAGACGGAAATCGGCGCGATTAGACTTGTGGAGATGCCGCAAGGGGAAATAGTGCCCAGAATTTGCTGAAGGAACGATTATGAAAAAATATTTGATACTAATTTCTTTGATTTTAACGCTGGCAAGCGGCGTTTCTTTTGCCGAGGAGCGGTTCGTGGGCGAATACGGCGACGCGGGGTATTACGCGGAAGTGGACAATATCACGCTGAGCGGCGATTATCTTGTTACGAACGTTACGGTAAAAAAGCCGTTTTACAATAAATTTATATTAGAGACCGTAAGATTTAATATGAAGGAAAATACTTACGAGCTCTTAAAACAGGAGATTTATCAGTATAACCCGAGAGAATTTGTCGAAAGCAGGAAAGTTTTCGGCGCGCCGCTTCCTCTGACGGACGGCTCGCCGTATAAGGCTGTTATGGAGTTCGTCCTCTCTTGGCAAAAGATGACGGAGTACGATATATGACGGTAAAAGAAAGAGCGGCTCTCCTTTCCGTTGCGTCAAACAGTCTGCTGGTGGTTTTAAAGATAGCCGTAGGCGCGTTTACCGGCGCAATAAGCGTGCTGTCGGAAGGCATACATTCTTCTATGGACTTAATCGCCGCCGCAGTGCAGTATTTCGCCGTTAAAAAGGGAGGCGCGCCGCCGGATAAGGAGCACCGCTACGGCCACGGCAAATATGAAAACGTGTCCGCAGGCACGGAATCAATCCTTATAATGTTCGCAGGCTTTATGATAGCGGTTCACGCGCTTGAGTCCGTGGAACACGAGCGCGTACCCGACGATGTGGGCGCAGGCGTTGCCATTATGGTTTTTTCCATAATCGTAAACTTTATCGTTTCGGGCTATATGCTAAAAGTCGCCAAAGACACAAGCTCGCAGGCGTTAAATGCGGACGCGATCCATCTTCGGGCGGATATTTGGACCTCCGCCGGCGTGTTGGCCGGGCTCGTGCTTATAAAAATAACTGGCTTTCTGTGGCTTGACGCCGTTATCGCCTTGTTTGTCGCTTTCATTATAATGCGTGCGGGATTTTTCCTCGCCAAAAGCGCGTTTTTGGAACTGACGGACGCGACGCTGCCGGAAAGCGACCTTAAAATCATCAGGGAACTTCTTGAGACGATACCTGAGATCAGAGGCTTTCACGCTATGCGTACGCGCAGGTCGGGCGAAAAAAAGATGATTGATATGCACATAGTCTTTGACGGCGCGATGCATCTCTCAAGAGTCCACGCGATTTGCGACGAAATCGAGGAACGCCTCAAAAAGCACGGTTTCAATACGCTCGATATTTTAATACACCCCGAACCCTACGACCAAAACAAGGACAAAGGGAAATACATTAATTTTAAGGAGTATCTGTATGAAAAATAAATCAAAACTCAAAAAGATAATAAGCAGTTTTTTGATAGGCTCGATGTTATCGGCAAATTTAGTATTCGCCGCGCCGGAAAATATCGAAGAAACCTTAAGCGGTATGGAAACGGACACGTACGGCATAGCGCAGCACGGCGCGGTTATGGAGCGCATAGAGCGACTCGAAAGAGAGTATAACGGGCATTTAAGCAGCGGCTCTATGGGAGAGCGCGTGGACAAACTATACGGCAAGCTCTACAAAAACGAAAAAGAGCCGAGCGTAGAGGCGCTCACCAACGCCATAGAGTGGAACATAAAACGCGAAGTCACGACAGACCCTATCTTAACGAGACTTTCCGCGCTTGAGATGAAGATATACGGCAAAACGGGCGAAGGAACGCTCGCAAATCGTCTTGACTCGCTGGCAAGAGCGTCTTTCGGTGAAAACAAACTCCCCGTTCAAAAATGCGAAGTGCCTGCGGGAACGCTTATAAAAATCGCGCTGACGGAAGGCGTCACCACTAAAAACATAAAAGTGGGCGACATAGTGCATTATCATGTGGCGGAAGACGTAATAGTAGACGGAGTGCTCGTCTTTACGAAGGGCGCGAAAGGCGAGGGCAAAGTGACAAAAATGCAGCCGGCAAAAAATTTTGGCAGGAATGCGGAACTTCTTGTCGAATTTGAAAAGACAAAGGCGTTA
>JAGBKP010000094.1 GCA_017635875.1 Selenomonadaceae bacterium
ACTTTTTCGAAATGTTTTACAAAATTGGGGAGTTGTATTGAATTCTCCAGATAAAGTAAATGCTTTACATAAACATCTATTTTCATTTGAAGCGTACAAGAAAAGAAATGTTGTGGAGCGTTTTTTCCAAAGAATAAAAAATTTCGCAAAATTGCTACTAGATATGAAAAACTATCCGTTTGTTTTTTGGCATTTGTAATGTTATGTGCTGCCGTTGTTAATGTCATACATACAATCACATAATGAGTTTACCAACACGCCCTAGTTTTTAATGAATATACAAAAAAACAGCAAGAACTTAAATGGCTGTGTAATGTGTCGTAAAGAATGAGAAGTTTTACTATGCCAAAAAGAAAATCAGAAAAATCGCATCACAACACCGCGCCAATTAAACGAATTGAACTTCACGCGTATACGAAGATGAGCGCGACGCGTTCCGTTATATCTGCCTATGAGCTTATAAAATAGGCGATAAAATGTGGTTGAGATACAATAGCTAAAAAATAACGCCCCTATTTGCAACGACTATCGGTTACAAATATAGGCGTTTTTTTACACTACAAACCCCATAGCATTTGAAGTTTTCTTATATTGTTCCGTAATATTTACGTCAAAATCTTCGGGGAGTAGCATTAACACATCTTTCTTTTCGATTTTAGCCTTATCGAAAGTGTTCATAAGACGCGCAGACTGTTTTAAAATCGCTTGTTCCAAAAGGTTGCGGACAAAACGACCGTTTCCGAATTCGTCCTGTTTAGAGGCTTTAGCGAAGATTTCCCTGCATTTTTCTTCTACTTCAACAGAAGCGTTAAATCCTCTTTTCTTTAACATAAGCCTAAAAATCCCCAAAAGTTCATCCTCGTTATAATCGGGAAAATCAATGTGAAACGCTATACGACTTCTTAAACCCTCGTTTTTAGCCAAAAATTTTTCCATCTTTTCGGGATAACCGGCAAAAATTACAATGGTGTCGTCTCTGTGATTTTCCATTTCTTGTACTATCGTATGAATAGCCTCATCTCCAAAACATCCGTCAACGTCGTCTACGAGCGAATATGCTTCGTCAATAAACAAAATCCCGCCTTTAGCCGCGCGAAATTGTTTTTCTACGGCGGGAGCAGTCCAGCCTACATATTTTCCAACCAAATCGGCGCGTCCACATTCGACAAATTTACCGCTTTTTAGCACTCCTTCGTGACTTAAAATTTCGGCTAAAAGTCTTGCAACCGTTGTCTTTGCGCTACCGGGATTACCCGTAAAAACCATATGCAGACTGGTAGAAACTTCGTTTATTCCAAAATCAGAACGAATTTTTTTGATTTTTGCCGCAGAAAGAATTTGTTTTACAATCTCCTTCACCTTGGTTAAACCAATCATATCTTGGAGAGATTGGTATGCGTCTTTATCTCTTATGGCAAGTTTGGGCGCTTTAACGCAAACAACGTCCTTATAAGCGGTATACATTTTATTTCTAAGTCCTCCGCGATATAGACTTTCAAATGCTATATGAACGTCGGAAGGACGAAACGCCGTTTTATCTCCCAATGTTGCGACAAGCTCTTTTTCCGTATAGGAAATATCAGATTTTTCTTTTATCAAGCGTCTTAAATAGTCAAGCGCATTGGCGCGTGTTCCTACGCCCTCTTTTAATTCTATCATATAAAGGCTCTCGTCAAGCTCGCTGATAAGATTTGCGGCAAAACCCGGATGTTCCGCTATTTCAACGAAAATAAACAACGTATTGCATTGATTCTTTTTGGCAAGTTTTGCCAAATACTGCACTACTTCTTCATAACAAGAAGCGTAATTTTTATGATGTTTGTTCGAGCCGCGAAGTTCTATTATGATTGTGCTTCCGGCAGATTTGCGGAACACATTTTCAAGATCATATTCGTCATAACAACTTTCGCTAATATCGTAAATGCGACTTATGCAACGGCTTAAAAGCCGCCCGTTGCTGTATAACATATGACAGAGAAATTTTGCCATTTGCGCGGCAGTTTCAGCATTGTTTACCAAAAGTTTATAATGAACGGGATGCCCCAAGAATTTTTTCGGATTTTTCTTGTCGTAAATACGCTTTATTTCATCAATAAAGGATTCGTGAAGCATCATACGCTTTGCTTCAGCTACGGCTTGCTTCTCCGTCAAAGCCTTTTCGGGCAACAGAGTTTCGTCAATGTTAAATTCTCTGTTTGTATAGTAATCAAGCGAAAAATCGTTATAATCCGCGCCGAAAAGTCTGTCCAAACGGCAACGATAAGTTATATAATTGGTGTTGTCCGCCACTTCAAGTATTTTTTTAGCTTGCGCGGGGACAATTTCCTTTAAGGAATTTATTTTTATCTCCGAAAACTGGCAAGATTTTACTATTTTTTCCTTCACCAAATTTTCAATATCAAGTGAAGTTATCTTATCAAAAGAGAGGGAAATAATCAAAAGATTGAGATATTCGGGACGAACGCGATAAATAATGGCGGCAATCTTATCCTCGTCGCTGTCTTCGTTAAGGCGGTCGTTTATATCTTGAAATATATCGTCGCCCCATTCCTTCTTGGATTTTTCTTTCATCTGTTTTTGGATAACGCTTCTGGCGCGAAAGCGATAGTCCACTTTACATTCATAAAAGAGCATATCTCACACCTCCGTGTTTAATACTTTTTTATCTCCCTATCTTTTATATTAACATAAGCGATGTACATTTCTTTGCGCATTGGCATAATATTTTTAAATCAATATTTCAATTTTTCATTGGATTGTAGACTAAAAAATGCGCTCCTACTGAGCAATAGCACGATAGAAACGCATTTCCTAAGATTTTCATTTTTCTCGTTATAATTCAACCTCATCTTCAAAATTTATCATAGGTATATCTATGAATTGGCAATTTTCATCACAAATTTCCTCCATTCTAACCTTCTCCCTCTAAAAAAGCATAGCTCTCGTAATATTCTAAAAAGGCTTCTTCATCAATATCTTCAATCTCTATAGGCATTTCATTCATAGCCTTCATGGCTTCAATCACTTGCCTCTTGTCTTCTTTTGTAAAAGAGTCACAGAATTCTTTATCGTCCTTATACATTGCAAATCCCCCTATTAGAAGCACCGCCATCAGATATAGCGTTTTAGGTACGGCTCATTAGACTTTCCAAAACATTCGATAATTTCTTTTACAGTTACCTTTTTTACATTAAATTTAATACCCTTATTTTCAAATAAATTTTTTATTTTCCCTAAACTGTTATGAAATTCTTCAAACTCATCGTTTGTTTTTGTATAAATATCTTTATATTTTTTATACTGATCTTCAGATTTTCTGCAAAAAAATTCTTCATTTTCAATAGTCCACATACCGCAGATAAGAGTTATTTTTTTTACTTCTTTGAAATCTCCGTTTATTACGGAATTATAAATACCCCAAATGTGTAAAATTATCTGTACTACATCAAAATAATTTGTTTTGTGCAACGATACAAACTTTTTAGTCCAATCAGATAATTCTAACAAATGTGTTGCTTTAGGTCTTAAATATGCTTCAGGAAGTTTTTTAGTGTTGCCTATAAGCCACTCAGTCATTTTCATCTCAAAAAATACTATTTCTTTTTCTTCGCCAATTTCAGAAGTCAGGCACGCATCTATATTTGCTTTAGCCGAGTTTACCCCGGTTGGCAGTTTTCTCTCATAGTCGATTTTGTATTTTCCTGCAGGTAATCCTATCGGATTATTATTGCCAATTTCAATGGTATCATCACCAAAAATATTGAATGTCATAGCGGACGATGAATGAATTGCTTGCATTTTAGGCGGCAAATATTTTCCATTGCGTTTTGTCCATTTAAATTCACTACCTGCTCCTTTAGCGTATTCATTCTTTGCGGTGCTAGACATATTGCAAATTAAATTACGCTTCAAATCCTTAAAATAATACGGATAATTCTCAATCCATACATCTTTGTCAACATCATTTTGTTGTATCCATTTCTTTTTCAAGGATTCTAACAAGATTTTTTTGTTAATTTTCGTTGCCATCACACATTCTCCTTTTCCACAATAAACCCACTCCAGTTATCCGCATACTGTAAAAGAAGCGTAAGTTTTTCCTCTCTTGCCGCTACGCTGCGATTATCCTCCACATACTGCCCGTCATGATAAACAATAGCTTGAACTTCCTCTTCCGTTAAGGGAAATCGACTCGCCACAAGGTAAAGTCCGCGAATAGGGACGCTTAAATACAGTAAATCCTTATTGAAACGATACGGCGTACTCGCTCCATAACCGTATGCTTTTTGTTTCGACGTAGGCTCGTTTTTTAAATATTGCGGCTTATTCGGCATTCCCGCTTTACCCAAATCATGAAGCAATCCTACAATAACACAGCTTTCATCGCTTATGTCGGGCGCAAGTACGGCTCTGATTTTTAAAAGATTTTCCGCTACATTTACGCTATGCTCTAAAAGTCCATGCTCGCGGCAAAGATGAAATTTTGTTGACGCAGGAGCCGTTAAATATGCGGTTTCTCCTTCTATGTACGCCATTAGTTCGGCAAATTCATTTTTGCGCGCGACAACTTTATCTTTTAACGCTTGATAGCGTTCTTGTACGTTCATAGGCAATTCTCCTTTGCGCTTGAATAAAATGTAAATCATGATATTTGATTTTCTTCCTTAAGTCATTCAGCATATTTCCTAGCCATATCCGCTATCGCCGTTTTTACGGTTTCTCGTAGACTTTTCGGCTCTTTGATTTCAATATGCCCTCCGTATTGCAACGCCCAATACTTCATAGCTCGTTCGTTGCATTTGAGCGTTACCAAAATCTTATCATTATCTTCTTTCTCTATACGAAAATCCCTTCCGAACCAGTCCACAAGTTCGTCAATTATATCTTTATCGGCGATAAATTTTACCATCACGCTTTCGCCGCTATACATATAGATATGCTCCGCCATGTGTTTCGGCAAGCTCCAGCCTTTGGAAAATTCTTTGATTTCCTTTTTTGGCTTAACCGACTCCGAAAGCATTGTGACAAAAGTCATTCTGTCAATGCGGTAATGTGATAAATCATCGTATTTGTCATAGTTGCCGATAAGATAATATCGTCCGTTATTGGCTACCATTTGATAGGGATTTACGATATACGGCTCATCTCGTTTCGGGTGCAGTTTAAAGTCCGCGCCGTAACGATTGTAAGTAAAGCTGACTTTTCGTTTTTTCTCTATTGCATCATTTAATGTGTCGAGAGCCAACATTACTTGCTTATTGTCCGAGTGAAACAATTCCGGCAAATTCGACACATGAGACACATTAGCGTGAAAATAGCGATTTCCAAAACTTTTCAATTTGTCAATAAGTCTTTTCGCTTGCGTCCCCGATAAGTTTTTAGAAAACAGAACGCTGTCGATAAGCATACGAAGCTCCGCATTTTCAAACTCACGCTCCGCTAAGTAACACCCTCGTCCCGTGTAAATATCGTAGCCCATATCTTTTAAAGAACGAATATTGTTACGGACGGAGCGGCGGTCGCAATCTGCGTCATAATTTCGTTTCAATAATTCTATAATTTCCTGCTGGGTTATTGGATGCTCTGCGTCCGTGTACTCTTTTAGAATCTCCAAAATAAGCATATTGAGCATTTTCTTATTATTGCCGGCATACACGCCAATTCACTTCCTTTGTTGGCTGTAAGTTTTAGTAATATTCATATTTTCTAAAATCATTATAGCACAAGTAATGGGTAAAAAAAGTCCCGTAATATGCGCTGTGAAAAAATTTTATTAACCAATATATTTTAAAGTTTATTTTCAACAAAAAATAGCCGTTACAAAACTAAATTTAGTTTTGTAACGGCTATTGCTTTTACGCCGACGCGGTAGCAAGACCTACGGTATCGGGCAAATCGTCTTCAAGTTCGTGATTTGTTATGGCGCAGACCGTCGAATCCGACCATACGTTTTCAGCGGTTTCCACCATATCTATAATGCTGTAAATCGGAAGTATTATTCCCATTAAGCCAAGCGGCGCGCCCACAGATGACATAAGCGATAATGTAAGAAAATAGCAACCCATAGGTACTCCCGCATTTCCGATAGCGGCAAAAACCGATATAAACAGCCAAGAAATCATCGTGCCAACCGTTAATTCAAATCCGGCGTTTTGCATTACGAATAGCGACGTTACAAGTATAAAGGCGGCGCAACCGTTCATATTTATCGTCGTGCAGATAGGAAGCACGAAGCGAGATACCGCGGGATTTACTTTTAAATTACGCTCCGCAGACGCTAGAGTCACGGGAAGCGTACCCGCAGAACTTTTCGTAAAGAGCGCGACCGCAAGCGCGGGCGACATTTTACGGAACACTTGAACGGGATTTAATCCGCGAAGTATCATAATAAGCGGCAACACGATAAAGAACTGTATTAAGTTTCCGCCAAGCACGACCGCGACATATTGCCCGAGAGAGCCTACGATAACTCCAGCTTCAATTTCTGCGGAAAGTTGAGCGGCAAAAGCCAAAATGCCGACGGGCAAAGCCTTGATCAAAGCGCGAATAAGCGTAAACAAAAGCTCCTGCGCTCCGAAAATCCCCGCCAAAAGCGTTTCGCGATTTTTTGTTTTCGGCATAAACGCAAGCCCCAAGCCCAAAGACGCGGCGATAATAAGCACAGAAAGCACGTTGCCGGAGATAATAGGAGCTAAAATATTGTTCGGAATTACCGAAAGAAAATGTTCGTAATAAGAAATTTCGCCGAGTTTTCCGGGAACATTTTCCGCGCCTTTGCCGATAACGTCAAGCGGAAGGGTCGCGGGCGATATCCACAAATAAAGCGCAAGCCCAACCGCCGCGGCGGAAATCGTAGTAAGCAAGGTGTAAAATACGGTATGGGCGAAAATGCGTCCCGTATTTTTTTGCGCGCCCAAGGTTGAAAGAGTAGTTATAATCGCAAGAGCGATAGTCGGTATCGCGACAAATTGGAACAAGCGCGTAAAAATAGTAGCGATAAAGTTAAAGAGCTCGTTAAGCGCGGAATTTCCCACAAGCCCCAAACCGCCGCCGACGATTAACGCGCCGATCCATAGCATTACCTGTTTCTTTTGTATGGCGGCGGAACGGTTCTTTAAAGCGTTCGCCGCCTCTTTTTCAACTTCGTTGTTACTTTGCATATAAATTCCTCCCCAGGAATACAGAAATTTTACTTTTTACTCCTTACTTTCTTTTTTCTCTCCTTCTTTTATAAAAGAAAGAGAGAAAAAAGAAAGTAACAAAGAAAAAAGAGAGAAAGAAAATTTTATTATAATTAAATTATAGGCTTCTGCATTACATTTTTTATTTTTTATTCTATTTTTTATATTAAAATCATAATTTCGCCAAGGATTGTTCAAAATCCTCTTTTAAATCCTCAATATCTTCAATGCCGACAGAAACCCTCACCAAGTCCTCCGTAACGCCCGCGATTTCTTTTTCGCCTTCGCTTGCGTGAAAGAATATGGTGGAATACGGGTGAATAACAAGAGTCCTCGCGTCGCCTATGTTTGAAACGTTCAGAGCGAGTTTTAGTCCGTTTATAAACTTAAACGCCTTTTCCATACTGCCTAATCGAAGTGTCAGCATTGACCCGCAACGCCCGTTAAATTGACGCATCGCCAATTCGTGGTCGGGGTGAGATAAAAGTCCGGGATATGAAACTTTTATTTTTTCGTTTGAGGATAAATACTTCGCTAAAGCGACAGCGTTGGAATTCGCTCTTTCCATTCTGATCGCGAGAGTGTCAAGCCCTATACCCGTCAAATACGCGTTAAACGGAGAAAGGGAGCTTCCAAAATCGGTCGACATTCGCGCGCGAAGCCGAGCAAGGTACATAAAAGGACCAAATGCCTTAAATTCCGCAAGTTTTGGAAATTTATCGGCATTTAACGCCGCGCTTTTGCCGGCTATTACTATTCCTCCGATTGAATTTCCGTTGCCGTTTAAAGCTTTTGAAGTTGAGTGAATAACCACGTCCGCGCCGAGAGTCAACGGTTTTACAATAAACGGAGTCGTCACCGTGCTGTCGACAAAGAGCGGCAAATTATGACTATGCGCCAAATCCGAAAGAGATTTTATATCCGCAACGTCAAGTTTTGGGTTGCCGATTGTTTCCGCATAGATAAGTTTTGTCTTTTCGGTTATACATTCCACCATATCCTCTACTCTGCAAGATTTAGCGAAACGAGTCGTAATGCCGTAACTCATAAGCTCGCGGAAAAGGGAACTCGTGCCGCCGAAAATTCCGCCCGCAGAAACTATTTCATCTCCCGCAGACAAAATATTCATCACGCTCATAGCGACGGCAGCCATACCGGAAGCAAAAGATACCGCGCCCACTCCGTTTTCAAGAGCCGTCAAGCGATTTTCAAAAGCCGAAAGCGTCGGATTTCCCACTCTCGTATAGATATAGCCGGGTTTTCTCCCCTTAAAAATATTTGCCATATCTTCGGCGGTGTCAACGGCGTATGCCGCCGTTTGATAAATGGGAATATTGGTCGCGCCCGTGGTTTTATCGGGTATTTTATGCAAAACCTCAGTATTAAACCTCATACCGATTCGCCCTTTTCCACGAACAGAGTATAAGTGCCGTCGTCGTTTTTAGATAAATCAAGCACCTTATGTCCTTCTTCTTTTAAGCTGCGCGGTACGTTTTGCGCGGGTTCCCCATCGTTTAAGCGCACTTTTAAAATTTGCCCGTCCTCCATATCTTCAAGGGTAATTTTGGTCTTAACAAACGTTATGGGGCAGACTAAATCGGTAATGTCGATAAATTCGTCTTCTTTAATGTTCATACTATCACCAACTCTTCTTTCGTAACGTTTTTATCGCCGTCGATTTTAAAACTGTTAAGGACGGGCTCGCTTTGTTCGAGGGACAAAATAAGATAACTTGACGCGCTGTCGTACGCAAGGCGTTTGTCTTCTTCCGAAGGACGCGAGGGCGACGACGGGTGAGAGTGAAAATTTCCGATGAGTTCCAACCCGTTTTTTCGCATATCTTTGACGGCGGCGAACTGTTCTTTCGGATCCATTGAAAAATGTTCCTCGCTTTTGTCCGTATTTGTCAGAAAATATAACTTTTTAACGATTTTTTTGTCGCCTTTCAAAACGCCGCCAAAAAGCCCGCATACTTCAAAGGGTAATCCTTTTTTTGCGTAGTTTACGATTTTTTCGTAATCGTCGCGAGTAAGTTCTATCAAACAGCCTCACCTCATATCGCAAGCGTTTGCTTCATAGTCAACAGGATTTAAAACTATGGGATTTTCACCGCATACGGCGCATTTTTTGTTCTTCGGCAATTTAACTTTTCTGAAAGTCATAGTGAGCGCGTTGTACGTTAAAAGATAACCAGTCAAAAGTTCGCCTATGCCAAGAATATATTTTAACGCTTCGGTCGCTTGCAGCGTGCCTATAACGCCGCCCATAACGCCCAAAACTCCGGCTTGACGACAAGTAGGAACGGCATCCGGCGGCGGCGGCTCCTTAAATACGCAACGATAACAAGGTCCTTTCCCCGGAACGTAAGTCATGGTCTGCCCTTCAAAACGAATAATTCCCGCGTGTGAAAAAGGTTTCTTTGTAATAACGCAAGCGTCGTTTATGAGAAATTTTGCTGGGAAATTATCCGTGCCGTCGATGACAAAATCATAGTCTTTATCCTTAATAATATCGCAGATGTTGGCGGCGGTTACTTTTTCGTTATACGTCGTTACTTTAATATCGGGATTCATAGCGTTTATCGTTTCTTCGCCGGATTTAACTTTAGCTTTTCCAACGTCCGCCGTTTGATGAATTATTTGCCGTTGCAAATTTGAAAGATCCACCGTATCAAAGTCCACAAGCCCGATGTTTCCAACGCCTGCGGCCGCCAAATACATAGTGGCGGGCGCGCCTAAACCGCCCGTGCCTATAACGAGAACTTTAGATTTTAAGATTTTTTGCTGACCTTTTCCGCCCACTTGTTTTAAAATAACGTGCCTTGAGTAACGTTCCATTTGCTTATCGGTAAGCGCCATTTATCTCCCGCCTCCCATAAAATATAGAAATTCGATATTGTCGCCCTCTTCGACGAAGGTACTTTTAAACGCGTCGTGATCGACAAATTCGTCGTTTTTCTGCACCGTCACATAATCCGGCTGTTCGGCTTTTACAATATCCAAAAGCTCCGTTATGTTTACGCTTTCTTTTAGTTCCGTGACTTTACCGTTCACTTTAATCTTCAAGCTAAAATCCCTCCTTCGCTTTCAAAACCGTACTTTTCTTTCTTTTTCTTGAAAGAAAGAAAAGTACCAAAAGAAAGAAAAAGAACTTTACTATAAAAAATAAAAACGTAATGTTTAAATATTGAATTTTAAATATTAAAGTTTTTTCTTTCTCTTTTCTTTGTTACTTTCTTTTCTCTTTCTTTTTTATAAAAAAGAAAGAGAAAAGAAAGTAAGGTTTTAAACCATAGTATAGAGAGCGCGCACAAGCGCGTCAATATCTTCCGGCGAATTATATAAGGCTAAACTTGGACGCACGGTGCCTTCAAGTCCGAAGTGACGAAGTATGGGCTGGGCGCAGTGATGACCTGCGCGCACCGCTATGCCAAACTTGTTTAGTTCTTCGCCGACGCTTACAATATCTCTGTTTTCAAGCACAAAAGAAAGTACCCCAGCTTTATCCTGCGCGGTGCCTATAAGGGTAAGACCCGGAATTTTGGCGAGTTCTTTCATAGCGTAACGAGTAAGCTCGTGTTCATAGCGACTTATATCCGCCATGCCTATGCCGTTTAAATATTCTAAAGCCGCGCCTAAACCTACGGCGTCCGCTATGCTTCCCGTCCCTGCTTCAAATTTATTCGGCGCGGGATTATAGATTGTGCGCTCAAAGGTAACGTCTTTTATCATATTGCCGCCGCCTTGATAAGGTTTTGCGGCTTCAAGGAGTTCGCTTTTCCCGTATACCGCTCCGATTCCCGTCGGCGCGAAGATTTTATGCCCCGAAAAGACGAAGAAATCCGCGTCCATCGCGCTTACGTTTACGGGAATATGCGCTATAGACTGCGCTCCGTCGATTAAAATTCTTACGCCGTGACGATGAGCGATTTGCGTAAGTTCATAAACGGGGGTAATCGTCCCCAATGTGTTTGATACGTGCGTCGCCGCCACAAATTTTGTGCGACGCGAAAAAAGTTTTTCGTATTCGGACAAAATAAGCTGACCGTCTTTGTCTACGGGGACTACTTTTAAAACCGCGCCGGTTTCTTCGGCGATAAGTTGCCAAGGAACGATATTTGCGTGATGTTCTAATAGAGTTAAAATAATTTCGTCGCCGGGGTTAAGATATTGTTTAACATAACTCTGCGCCACAAGGTTTATGCCTTCCGTCGTGCCGCGTACAAAAACTATATTGTCTTTACTCGGCGCGCCTATAAAATCCGCGACGGTTTGTCTTGCGCCCTCGTAAGCGTCCGTAGATCTTGCCGCAAGTTCATGCGCTCCTCTGTGAACGTTTGAATTTTCGTGAGCGTAATAATAGTTAAGCCTGTCTATAACGGCTTGAGGGCGTTGAGTAGTCGCGCCGTTATCGAGCCACACCAAATTATGACCGTTTACCTTTTCGGAAAGAATCGGAAAATCCCTTCTTATTTCCTTTAACGATTTTGACCCTATAACGATATTGTCGTTTTTGGCGTAACTTTCCGTCTTGGTCGCGTTGCCCGCGATTTTGTCGGCATTTTCGTTTGCCGAAACAACCGTTGGGCGATAGCCGCCCGCAGGATTTTCGGCTTTCGTTTGCGCGCCCGTATCGTTAAAATCGCTAAAGAGTTCGCCTGCCCAAGAAAGAATTTCCTGTTCGGTAGGAACTGAATTAGTAATCATAGTATTCACCTACCTCCACGTCTTCAAGCACGGCAAGCGCGTCATCGGCAAGGATGGCAGCCGAGCAATAGAGCGAGAGGAGATAGGAGGCTACGCCTTTATCGTCTATTCCGCGATAACGAACGGAAAGACCGCGTGACGCTTCGTCTTTCATACCCGCTTGATAAAGACCTATAACGCCGCGTTTTGCTTCGCC
>JAGBKP010000095.1 GCA_017635875.1 Selenomonadaceae bacterium
CTTATTCAAAAGAAAGAGAGAAAAGAAAAAAGTAAATAATATAGATAAAATAACGGAGGTAATCTATGTTTGATTTTAACATAATGAGTATTATAGCCGGACTGCCAGGTTTAATTTTAGCTATGACCGTTCACGAATACGCTCACGCGAGAGTTGCCGTGGAACTTGGCGATATTACGCCTAGAGTTATGGGAAGGCTTACGCTAAATCCAAAAGCTCATATTGACCCTATCGGTCTTCTTTGTTTGTTTTTGGTACATTTTGGTTGGGCAAAACCCGTTTCCATAAATCCCAGAAATTTTAAAAATCCGAGACGGGACGATATTTTGGTTTCACTGGCGGGCCCTTTTGCGAATTTATTGCTCGCTTTTTTATCCCTTGTTGTTCTTCTTGTTTACAGCAAAATGGGCGGCAATATGACTCAAGGAATGAGCCTTGTTTTTAGACTTATTATTGAATACAACATAGGTTTTGCTATTTTTAATTTGCTCCCAATTCCGCCTTTAGACGGCTCGCATGTTTTAATGCAAATACTTCCGCGCGACCTTGCGTATAAGTTGGAAGGGCTTGAAAAATACAGTTTTATAATTTTAATAATCTTTTTAATGACTCCGATTTTAAGTATGATTTTAATTCCCTGCCGCGAATTGGTGTGGCATATTTTCACCCTTTTGCTTACGCCTTTTTTCTGATTTTAATTATTTACTTTCTTTCTCTTTTTCTTTTTTGAAAAAAAGAAAAAGAGAAAGAAAGTAGCAAAGAAAGAGAAAAAGAAAAAACTTTAATAAATTTGATGTTTTAGTTTAGATAAAATGTTTAATCTATAATAATAAAGTTTTTTTCTCTTTTTTCTTTTGTTACTTTTCTTTTTTCTCTTTTTTTACAAAAAAAGAGAAAAAAGAAAAGTAAATAAAACGTTATTTTTAGAGGTTATATGGAAAATTATAAGATAAAATTAGATGTATTTGAAGGCCCTATGGATTTATTATTGCATCTAATCGACAAACATAAAATAGATATTTACGATATTCCTATAGCAATTTTAACAAAACAATATCTTCGGTATTTAGACGAAATGAAATCTTTTAACATAGAAATTTCAAGCGAATTTCTTGTTATGGCAGCGACTCTTTTGCAGATAAAATCAAAAATGCTTCTGCCAAGACAAAATCTCGAAGAAGACGAGGAAGAAGACCCAAGATCAGAACTTGTAAACCGTATTATAGAATATAGGCGGTTTAAGGAAGTCAGCGAAGTTCTTTCAAATATGATAGAGGTAAACGAGCAATTTTGCGCAAGAGTTCCTACCGCAATTCCTACGGAATATTTGCCGCCGCAAAATATTCCGCTTGACGTTTTAATAGCCGCTTTTAATACGGTATTGCAGATTAAAGAAGATATAGCTATTCCGGAAGTGATAGTTACTAAAGAAGAATTTAATATTGAAGATAAAATGCAAGAAGTTTTAAATATTTTAAAAAAATTCGGCGGTGAAATTCTATTTTTGGAAGCATTTTACGAGACTTCCAAAGTGGAACTTATTTTTACCTTTTTGGCGATTTTAGAGCTTATAAGAAACAATAAAATATATGTAAATCAAAAGCATAATTTTTCGGAAATATTTATTTTTTTGAAAGAGGGAAACGCTCTAGATGAACGACTCTTTAGCGATACTTGAAGCCGTGCTTTTTGCTGCGGGTGATCCGCTTTCTTTAACGGAAATTGCGGATATTTTAGAAAGCGACGAAGGGGAAACTTTAAGTTTATTAAACGAGCTTGAAAATAAATTAAAAGAAATAAACAGCGGAATAACCCTCCAAAATGTTGCCGGAGGTTATCAGCTTTTAACAAGAGCGGAATTTTTTTATGCGGTTAAGAAGTTAGCCCAAGTCAAAGAGAAAAAATTATCAACTCCAACTATGGAAACTCTTTCAATAATCGCTTTTAAGCAGCCAATTACAAAACAGGAAATTGAAAATATAAGAGGAGTAAGAATTGAAAGATCGCTTGCAAAATTATTGGAGATAAACCTTATTGAAGAAAAGGGCAGAAAAGAAATTTTGGGGCATCCTATTTTATACGGAACAACGGATGTTTTTTTGCGCACTTTCGGATTAAAAAGTCTGGAGGATTTACCGAATTTGCCCAATATAGAAGAAGTTTCTGCAGGCGCGGAAGAGGAAGCGTCAAAAATTTTAAATCTAGACAGTAATGATATAATAGAATCCGAAAATAGTAAAAACGAATTTAAGGAGTGATTATTTTGGAATTAAGTTTTGTTGAAATTTTAAAAGTTATAATAATAGGAATTGTGGAAGGATTAACGGAATGGCTTCCCGTAAGCAGTACGGGGCATATGATTTTAGTTGACGAATTTGTTAAGCTAAACGTCAGCAAAACTTTTATGGATATGTTCCTTGTTGTCATTCAACTTGGCGCGATTTTAGCCGTTGTGGTTTTAAATTTTGAAAAATTAAATCCTGTTTCAAGTATGAAATCAAAAGAAGAAAAAAAACTTACGATAGAACTTTGGAAAAAAGTTATAATCGCTTGCGTTCCCGCCGCCGTCATCGGGCTTATTTTTAACGATTATATGGAAGAGCATTTTATGACGGCAAAAGTCGTTGCGTTTACGCTTATTTTGTATGGAATTTTGTTTATTTGGGTTGAAAATTACAATAAAAACAGAAGTCCCAAAGTGAATAATATAGATTTTCTTGATTATAAAACCGCCTTTATTATCGGTCTTTTTCAAGTGCTTTCCCTTGTCCCGGGAACATCGCGATCGGGCGCTACGATTTTGGGCGGAATACTCTTTGGAGCGTCAAGACTTGTCGCCGCGGAATTTACGTTTTTTCTCGCAATTCCCGTTATGTTCGGCGCAAGCGCGTTAAAGATGGTAAAGTTTGGTTTTAACTATACCGGCGCGGAAATGGTCATTTTAATAATCGGTATGGTTACGGCTTTTATCGTTTCGATTCTTTCGATTAAATTTTTGCTTCGCTACATTAAAAATAACGATTTTAAAGCCTTTGGTTGGTATCGCATAGCCCTTGGGATTATCGTTATTTTGTATTTAATATTTGTGGGAGACCCTGTGTAAAATCTGCCGTGTACGGAGGGCAAGAGTTTGAAAATAATGATGGTGGGCGATGTCGTCGGTAGCTGTGGGCGACGCGTCTTTTCAAAATATACTAAAAAATTGAAACAGGAAAAAAATATAGATATTGTTATCGTAAACGGAGAAAACGCGGCAGGGGGGAAGGGAATTACCGAACCCGTGCTCTCGGAACTTTACGGGGCTGGCGCGGATATTGTGACGAGCGGCAATCATATTTGGGATAAAAAAGAAGTGCTGTCGTTTATAGACCGCGAGCCGTATCTTATTAGACCGGCAAATTATCCCTTCGACGCGCCCGGCAAGGGATATTGTATTTATCCTTTTAAAGCGCAAAATATCGCCGTAATAAATCTTTCCGGCAGAGTATTTTTTGATGTTTTGGACGACCCGTTTCAAAAAGCCGACGAAATTTTAAACGAGATAAAAAACGATGCAAGTATAATTATTGTTGATTTTCACGCGGAGGCTACATCGGAAAAGCTTGCTCTTGCCTATTATCTTTCGGATAGAATTTCCGCGCTTTTCGGCACTCACACTCACGTACAAACCGCAGACGAGCGAATTTTAGAAAACCGCGTCGCCTATATTACGGACGTAGGTATGACGGGGCCTGCCGATTCTATTCTTGGCGTAAAAAAAGAAATTATAATAAAAAAATTTTTGACGGCTATGCCGCAAAAATTTGACGTAGCGGAAGGAAGAGGCGTATACTCAGCCGCTATAGCGGATTTTAACGATAGCGGCGAAGCTAAAAGTATCGAACGGATTTTGATTTATGAAGAATAAAAAAAAGCGGAGATGCGCATATCTTTATAGTTGAGGCATCTCCGCTTTATTTTTTTTATTTATCGCGTAACGAATAATTATTTTTCTTGATTTACCTATTTACGCTATAGTATAATGGGCAAAAAAGAAAGGCGGTTTTATTATGGTTTCCACAAAGGGAAGGTACGCGCTTCGCGTTATGTTAGACCTAGCCGAAAACGATAACGGCAATTATATACCTCTGAGAGATATTGCCGAAAGGCAGGGGATTTCAAAAAAATATTTGGAAATAATAGTAAAAAATATGGTAGCGGGAGGCTTAATAGTCGGCGCAAGCGGAAAAGGCGGCGGATATAAGCTCTGTAAAAATCCCGAAGATTACAGCGTAGGCGAAATTATATATCTTATGGAGGATTCGCTTTCGCCTGTCGCTTGCATTGCCGCCAAAAAAAACGAGTGTCCGAGAAAGATTATATGCAAAACTTTGCCTATGTGGACGGAATTTGACAAAATAGCGCGGGATTTTTTTTACGGAAAGAAATTAAGCGATTTATTGGAAAAAGAGTAGGGGAGTGCCTAATATGAAAAAAGTACGAATAACGGCTGTGCGAAAAGCATCTTATGATGATTTAATCGCAAAATACGAAAATCCTCTTGAAAATCCTTGCGATATTGAAGAAGGACAAGTGTTTATAGCTGATGGCTGGAAAAGACCGAAGGGTTTTTGCTTGAGCGCGTGGGACTCTGTTTCGCCATTTGTAATGGGGCTTTCATACGGCGCGGAAGGTTTTTACGACGGTTGGATGAAAAATCCGCATTCCGCTATGATTTCCTGCAACGATGGTTTCAGACCGGTAAGTTTTCTCTTAGAAACGATAGACTAAAGCGGCGACGCTTAAAGATGAACTTGAAAAGGGGCAGGATTTGACGCTGTACGATTTTTGGCATGAAAAAAACGCCGAAGTTTTTACGCTTCGGCGTTTTTTTATTACAATTTATGCTTGTTCTTTTTCAATATCAATGCCTCTTAAACCGATGCCCAAAGCCAAAAACACGATTTTAATCGTGCGCGACGCGCCAAGAGTATATTCGGAGAGCCCGTGAAGATGTACCGCAAGTATTACCGCAAGCAGAAAAAGCGCGTAAGGATTTCTTGAGTTTCGCCAATTTTTAAACGCAAAATAAGCGAGATAACACCAAAAAGCTAAGAACGCCGCTTCGCCAACCATGCCCGTTTCAGCGAGAACATGCATTACGTTGTTGTGGGCGTGTTCAAGTTCGCGTTCCTTTGCGTCCGGCAGGATATATTTTTCTTTATAGTCTATCTTAAATCTTGAAAATCCGATGCCAAAAACGGGATTATCGCGCCACATATTATAGGCGGAGGTTATTAGTTTCATACGCTCGCTGTCTTCGATATTGTATTTTGCTATGGTATTTACTCTCGCTTCAAAAAGCGGCACATTTTTATAGAGCAAAAAACCAACTAGAGAAAAGAGCAAAACCATAAGAGCGGCGATTTTGAAATTTTTATTATAAATAATAATCAATATAATGAACGTAATAAGAGTGGCGAACCACGCGCCGCGAGTCATATTGAAAAAGAGAGCCAGAAGCGATATTAAAAGCGCGAAAAGGAGCATTTCGCGATATTTTTTATAGTGCGCCGCCGCTATCGCAAGAAGAGGCACAGTAAAGGAAAGTATGGTCGCCTGCGCCATATACGGGATAAGACCCGAAAATCTCGTTATTGAATCTATATGGTAGTGATTTGCTAAATATACCTGCCCGATAGACGCAAAGCTGTTAAGTGTGACGGATAACAGAATTAAAAGCAACAATATCAAAAGTTGTCGCTTATTTTTAACGATAAACCAAGTTATAAAAAAAGGCATTATACGATATATATAAAAATCTACAGCGGATTTTAAGCTATATTCCGCGCTTCCTGAAAAAAGCGACGAAAGTATTACGCTCGCTATCAGCGCAAATAAAAACTTTAGTATTGTTGAATTTTTTTCGTAAAATTCAACCACATCATCATGTTTACGAACAAGCCTATGCAAAAACGAAAGCACGGTAAGCGCCAAGAACACGTTGCTCGCCGCCATTGAAAGGCTTATGGTGAGACAAAATCCCGCCAAAAAAAAGAAGGCGCGCTTTTCTATAGCTTCTACGCTAAAAATATTGTGCAATATAACGCTCCTCCTTTCGGTGAAATCTCTTTACTTTTTTCTTTTCTCTCTTTTTTTTTTGAAAAAGAAAGAGAGAAAAGAAAAAAGTAACAAAAAAGAAAAGAGAGAAAGAAAACTTTATCGGTAAAAAATAAGATTTATAGTTACATTTTTTATATTAAAATTTTTTTCTTTCTTTTGGTACTTTTTTATAAGAACAAAGAAAAGTAGGATTTTAAAAATTTTTCTCCAACACTTTAACATATTTCATAAACGTATAAAAAGCGTGGGCGAGGCTCATATTTAATCCCAATGCGCCGTCCATAAAACCGCCCTTTATTATATACATCTTTATAAATCCGAAACTTGCGCGAAAGAAAGGGGTTAATGCAGAAAAATTTTTTCCTTTTTTATCGTTAGCAAAAATTTCAGAGTAACTATTTACCTTTTTTAACCATGCCGACCAGTCTTTATAGGGGTTATGCGTTATTTCGCCCTTTAAGCGCTTTAACGGGTATTCGCATTCAGGGTGCTCGTGAACTTTTCCTACCCATTCGGCAACGCGGGGCATAAGCCGCTTTACGTAATCCGGACTGAATGCGCCGAATTTGTGCGCGCCGCCTAAAGAATCCGTCACTCTTTTAATCTCGTATAAGAAAAATTCCCCGTCAAGCGCGCGGTTGATATTTTCCGCAAGTTCTTTCGTAACTCTTTCGTCCGCGTCCAAGAAGAAAAGCCAAGGGGTGTTCGTATGCTTTTTCGCTAAATTTCTTTGATACGCAAAATCATTTTTCCAAGGCTCGCTTACAACCTTTGCTCCCATAGACTCCGCTATTTTTATCGTATTATCGGTAGAACCGGAATCTATTACGAGTATGTCCGCATTAAGTCCTCGTAAACTTTCAATCGCGTTTGCTATATGATACTCTTCGTTGTTTGTAAGTATAACTGCGGTTAATTTATTATTCGACATTTGTATTCTTTTTCCTTCTTACAATATTCTTGTTAAAAATTGACCGCGCCACATTCTGAATATTTCCCGATATTTTCTGAAAATCCTTTCTTTCGGCTCGGGTATTTCAAATTCTGTTTTAGACAGCATTTCGTAATAATAATCGTTTAAACGCGCTGTTTGCTTGTAATGCCAAGGTTTATGCCCTCCCGCGTAGTGAATTATTTTTGCGTCCTTAATCGCTTGTATCGCATCGTTTCGATATTTACTAAAGAGCACTTTTAAGGGAAGTTCAAAAATAGGCGGTATCACATTAAATTCTAAAGGCAAGGCATACCAATTATTGCGGAAAATCATATTTAAAGCGTCTTGATCGTGATGGCGAAAACTGTGAGTTCCAACGAGTTTCAACAGATTTTCCGTATAATTGTTTTCTCGCCATTTGACTAAATCCATAATCATTACGCCGCTGTTAAAATATGCGTCGTCTTTTTTTATCCCGATGCTGTTTATCTTCTCAGCCATACTTCGTTTTGAAGTCATAATCCCTAAATCCGGCGCGGCGGCTATGGGCTTATTTTTTATATCCATATTAAAGAGTTCGGAAATATCGGATTTTACCAATAAATCCGCATCGAGATATATTGTTTTTTTTACGCTTTCGGGCAAGAGTTTGGGGATTTTCAAGCGAAGATAAGCCGCTTTTGAAAGGTGGTCGCTTATGAAAAAATTTTCGATATTGCCGTCCGTTACGCAAATATTCCCCGAAAATCTTCTTTCTAGGCTTGCAAATTTATTTTTCGTATCATCGCTAAAATTATCCGCCAACAAATAAATGTTTATATTTTTTGCCGCGGAATTTGTAAAGATGCTTGCAATTAAAGCCGCCGTATGCGGGGCGTAGTTTTCGTCCGAAGCTATAACAATGTTTATCAAAGGCGCACCTCGTCTTTAACGGTTTTGGTCACGTTTTCTTCGACTTCGTCCAAAAATTCAAATCTCCTTCTGTATACGGCGCGCTTTCTTGTCGGTATTTCCTCGTAACTCTTTCTTTCTTCCGTCAGCGGAAGTTCAAAAAACCTCACATCGTCCGTCGGTATTCCGCCGATTTCTTTCCAAAAATCGCTGAAAGATGTCTTTAGCTTGCGATCCAGCCGTATATGATTGTTGGCGTAATATCCCGCATTGGTCACGGCGTAAATCTTTTGTAAATTTAGCGCGCGGGTAAAAATTTGGGTTAAGTATATGGAAAGGTTTTTTGTTCGATAACCGTAACAAAGTTTTGTCGCGTGTTTTACGATGTCTTTCGCATTGTTTCCGTTAGGACCTTGCATTGCGCCAATAAAGAGAGCCGCGTTATTTTTGTCGTCTTCGCCAATCCAGAAGACAACTTGATATAAATCCGTTCCGTTTAACTTTAGGCAAAGCGATAAAAGCCCCTCTTTTCTAAGTCCCGGATAAAAACGAAGTATAAAATCAAGCTTATCGTTTTCAAACCCTTTAGTATAGAGAAGGATTTCTTTTTCCGCATATATATCAAGTATAATATTTGATTTGAAATTTTTTTCAAGATATTCAAAGTGGTCAAATAATAGTTCCGCGCGCGCGTCAATCGTAGAGCCGGCGTAAAAAAAGGCCCGCGTCGGTTGTTCGTACACGAAGGGGTAAATTTCAGCGATTTTTTTTCTCAGTTCGTTTTTATGGAAAAATTCGTCTATTTTATCCATCTTTCCTTTGTTTAAAACGCTTCGAACCAAAAAAACAACCATACGACGCGCTTCTCTTGAATTAGACGTTCTATAAATCTTTCGCGCAATTTTTAAAATATCTTTCAAGAAAAATTTCCCCCTTTATCCATACTAAAACATTATAGCACAGTATTTGAAGTTTAGCTACAAAAATTACAAAAAATAACAGCTTATAGACTTATCCTGCTTTCTTTTTCTTCTTTCTTTTTTGAAAAAAAGAAAGAAGAAAAAGAAAGCAGCAAAGAAAAAGAAGAAAGAAAAAACTTTACTAAACTCTATTGATTAGTTTTTCTTTAATAAAATACGCCGGAATAAAAAGCGAAAAAATGTGATTGATAAAATCCATTATAACTTTAAAAACTATTTAAAAATTGCTTTATAAAGTTTTCAACTATATTAACTCGGCATAATTATTATTATACGGAGTTAATATAATTGAATTATTTTGTAGAGTTTATCCACCACATTTTTGAATTGAAATGTGTATGATTTTGTCAATCAGCTCTTTATAGTTTATTCTATTTTTGATTTTTATTTTCAAAAAAGTTTACGCATACTCGAAAGTTTGAAATTTATGCTCGGATAAATTTTATTTAATAACCAAGAAATGTACAATTATGCATTTCTTGGTTATTGACACTTTTATTAAAAAATATTACAATGATAAGAGTCATTTTTGACTTACTAAAATCTCACATTACAAATTTTAAATAAAAATTATATAGGAGGTGAAAATCATAGAAACTGTTCTTACCTTGGTTTTGTCCTTAATAGTTGGCGGCGCGGGCGGATATTTTGTGCGAAAACGCACCTCCGAGAGCGCGATAGGTTCGGCGGAAGAAGAAGCCAGGCGCATCATAAAAGACGCGGAAGTGTCAGGCGAAACCAAGAAAAAAGAGGCAATATCTGACGCTAAAGAAGAAATTCACCGTATGCGCGCAGAGCTCGACCGTGAAACCAAAGAGCGAAAAGGCGAACTTCAACGCCAAGAAAAGCGTATGCTTCAAAAAGAAGAAAATCTGGACAAAAAACTCGATGCTTTGGAAAAGAAAGAGGAAAATCTTGCGAGAAAAGAAAGCGAAGTTGAAAGCGTAAAGGTTGAAATTCAAGAGACCCTCGCTTCGCAAAAAGCTGAGCTTGAAAAAGTCGCGGGAATGTCCACGGACGAGGCTAAAACGCTCCTCTTGAAAGAAGTCGACGATGAACTTAAATATGAAAAAGCCATTAAGATTAAGGAATACGAACGCGAGTTAAAGGAAGAATCCGATAAAAAAGCTCGCGACATTATTTCCCAGGCAATTCAGCGTTCAGCGGCAGACCACGTTGCAGAAACCACGGTGTCGGTCGTTGCTCTTCCGAATGATGAGATGAAAGGACGCATCATAGGCCGCGAAGGACGAAATATTCGCGCTATTGAAACCTTAACGGGCGTCGAACTCATTATTGACGATACGCCTGAAGCGGTGATACTTTCGGGATTTGACCCTATGCGTCGCGAAATAGCCAGAGTCGCTCTTGAAAAACTAATCACAGACGGCAGAATCCATCCCGCTCGTATTGAGGAGATGGTTGAAAAAGCCGAACGCGAAGTGGAAACCCGCATAAAAGAAGCGGGCGAGCAGGCTACTTTTGAAACCGGAGTACACGGGCTGCACCCCGAACTTATAAAACTTTTGGGGCGTTTAAGATACCGAACCAGTTACGGACAAAACGTACTAAGCCATTCGATTGAAGTTTCGCAACTTGCCGGCATTATGGCGGCGGAACTCGGAGTTGACGCGAATCTTGCGAAACGCGGCGGACTTTTGCACGATATAGGAAAAGCCATAGATCGTGAAACCGAAGGCACGCACGTATCTATAGGCGCGGAACTTGCAAAAAAATATCACGAATCAAAAGACGTTATTAACGCGATAGCGGCGCATCACGGCGACGTAGAAGCTACAAGCGTCGAATCGGTTCTGGTTGCGGCGGCGGACGCGGTTTCAGGCGCAAGACCGGGCGCGCGGCGCGAAAGTATCGAGTCGTATTTAAAACGCCTGAAAAGCTTGGAAGAAATCGCCGAATCCTTTGAGGGCGTTGAGCGTTGTTTTGCGATACAAGCCGGCAGGGAAATCCGCGTAATGGTGAACCCCGAGCTTGTGGACGATGCCGAAGCAGTCACAATAGCTCACGATATAGTAAAGAAAATAGAAAGCAGTATGGAATATCCCGGGCAGATTAAAGCTACGGTTATCCGCGAAACTCGCTTTGTGGATTATGCGAAGTAAACTTAACAAAGGAGGATGCAAGCGTTTCCTTGCGTCCTCTTTTGTCTTTTAACAGAGGATAAAATTATGGAATACAGAAAAGCAAATCAGCCTGAAGGAGTAAACCTCTTAGCATCTATTATGATATGTTACAGAGAAATTTCCGCAGTATTTTACGAACCAAAAAACAGAACGGTAAAAATCACCTTTACCGTAAATAAACTTATGGATGAAAAGTCATTTAATGAGATAGCGACCCTTTTAGACGAGAGTATTCACACTTATCATATGATTTCCGGCATACCTTTTATGCCTATTGAATTTACTATGGAAACTCAAGGAGCGCACGCTTTTTTGCATATAATTCGCGACCTTGAAACGCTTTCAAACGGAGAACTTGCGATTATTGCAAGCATAATGCGCGATTCTATGGGCGATAGTTTAATTATGGGAGATACCGCTTTAGATGAAGAAATTCTTGAAATGCAAGAAGAAAATTTAGAAAATATGCTTCTTGCAACCCACGCTATGCAGCTTCGTCACAGTTTAGTCGGCGTAAGAGAAGGCGATGCGGTTATGGTTTACGATAAATAA
>JAGBKP010000096.1 GCA_017635875.1 Selenomonadaceae bacterium
GCGTGTGCAACGTAACCTTGGAATCCTAACGCCGATGGAGAAACACACCTTATATTCAGCCGCATAAAAAGGCCGGCAGACGATTCTGCCGACCATAGAAATTTTATATTTTTTATTGTCCTCTTGACGGGGAGCACTTCAGAGCCGTTACTCTCGGGGGTTTATGTTTTCGTTAAAATGCCCTAAATCCGTATTATTTTTTCGTTAGAAAAAATAATTTCATTCGTCAGCATAAGAGCAAAGCGTGTTATAAATTGAACTTACATTTACTGCAAGCGTTTATTTAATAATTTTTCCTACAAATTGGGAGCTACATTATTCTCCTCAAAAACCCTCATAAGCTCCGTCAGCTTAGTCTTTTTCGGGTCGTAGTCAATAGTTGTTTCTCCGTCGTGAGAATGTATATGCGTATAAAGCACCCCGGGAAGCCCCAACAAAGCCCGTTCTACCGTCTTTGCGCTCTCCTCCGTGTACCCTTCAGCATAAAACTGAAGCCTTGTCGCCCCGTTCTCATTCCCACAACCACATTCTTTGCACATTTATTTTTACCTCATATTTTGGGGCGCTGCCCCAAACCCTGCAAGAGGCTCTGCCTCTTGACTCCGGCAGGGGAACTCGTCCCCCTGCACCCCCATTTTTAATAATATGGGGTCAAGGGGCGTAAGTCCCTTGTGGGGTCGAGGGGCAAAGCCCTCGTGGGGTTTGGGGTGAAACCCCAACAATAATTTAATCCAAAGTACCGTCCAAATGACCTGCGTCGAAGGGCTTGTGGCGAAGCATTTTCGTGCCTGCGAACATGCTTGAAACTTCGCCTTCGCCTTCCATAAACTCGGCGCGGATAACCATATATATGTGACCTAGAGCGGAAAGGATAATGCCCCAAGCTACATAGTGATGAATGAGATGCGCCCAGTATTCGCTGCCGATAAGCGGCACGAACCAACCGAAGAGCATACCTCCTAGGCTTGACGTGTCAGTCATATAATAGATGCCAAAGCCCGTAAGGATTTCAATGGCTATTAAGACATACATCGTAGCATACGCGCCGCGCGCCAATGGGTTGCGTAAGAAGGGTTTATGCTCGAACTTTAGGAAAGAGTAGTGCATCGCAACGTCTATCGTGTTGCGGTAGAAGTACCCTTTCCAAAAATGCGGGAACAGCCTGTCTCCGCGGTTTATTATGAAACCGTAAATGCGGAGGATAAAGGACGCCGTGAAGATGTACGCAAAGAGGAAGTGAATGTTTCGTATCCAGTCAAGCGCCATCCAGCTTGTCGTCGGCTCGCTTGAGTACGTCACCCACGGGGTCGTGATTAAAATTCCCGTGATGAAAAGCACGGTTATGGAGATTGCCATAATCCAATGGAAAATGCGAAGAAAGGGGCTGAAAACGTAGTAAGTCTTGCGAGGTTCTTCCTTCATAATTTCGTCTGCCATATCGCTCCCTCCCTTACTCTACGCGAGTGCCGCCGAAGGGGTCGGTGGTTATCACGCCGATTTTCTCTCCCTTGGCGTTATACATATGCGTGGCGCAAGCCATACAGGGGTCGAAGGAACGAATAACCTTAGCGATTTCAAGGGGCTTGTCGGGAACGGCAATATGCGTGTCCATCATCGCTTTTTCGTACGCGCCTTGTCCCGCTTGGTCGTCGCGTGGGCAAGCGTTCCAAGTGGTAGGCACTACGCATTGATAATTCTTCGTCTTGCCGTTCTCAATGTGAATCCAATGGGAAAGCCCGCCGCGCGGAGCTTCGTACACGCCGACGCCCATAGCGGATTTCGGCCAAGTTGCGGGGTCGAATCTGTCCATATTGCAAACGGCGGTATCTCCGCTCTTGATGTTTGCGATTAGCTTGTCAAAGAAGAATTTGTTGATTTCAGCCGCAAGCTGGCAGTCCAAAGCACGCGCCGCAGTGCGTCCCACCATCGTGGGCAGCCAAACTTCGGGAGCAAGCCCCAAGAGATTGGATACGGCTTGAATTTGATTGAGCATAAAGGTTTCAGCCCAAGTGGGATTTTGGAGCAAGCCTTTGGCGGATTTTGTGTAGATGATAATGTATCTCGCAAGCGGACCGACTTCCGCGAGTTTGCCGCGCCATTTCGGAGTTTTCAGCCACGAATATTTGCCCTGTTCGTTCAAGGCTTTCCATTCCGTAGGAGTGCCGTCTTTTGGGCCCGTGTACTTCGCCTTCGTCTGTCCGTCCCAAGGGTGAAGTTTGTCGCTGTCGCTCTTTTCGTATGCGTACCAAGCGTGTTCGACGCTTTCGGTGAACACTTCGGGGTCTTGCATATCCTTTGCTGTAATTTCGGTGAACGTCGCGTTGGCAACGCCTGCGCCGAAGTTTTCAACCACGCCGTTGCAGCGGACAAGCAGATTTTTGAAAAATCCGCCGGTGCTCTTTTCGGAAGTCCCTTGATAATCCTCCATCGGGTACATACCGTAAGCGAGGACGCGTTCCTTCGCCATACCGCCGCCGTCCACTCTGCCCGCGCGGACGTAAGTCGCGCCGATGGCGAGCAAATCCGGCAGATAGTAGTAATTGACAAGAGTCCTGCCCATATTTATCGCTCTGTCCACGATGTCAAGGCGAGCGGTGTTTATGGGCGCGTTGCCGTCCTCAAGGGAAATGGAGCAGGGCATACCGCCTACAACATAGTGAGGATGCGGATTTTTACCGCCGAATACAACGTGAGGAGTTACGAGTTCGCGCTGTTTATCGAGCATTTCAAGATAATGCGCCACAGCGAGGAGATGTACTTCCGGCGGGAGCAGCTTATAATCGGGGTGATCCCACCACTGCGCCGCGAAAATGCCGAGCTGACCGCTTTCGACGATTGCCTTTACTTTATCCTTTATCGCTTGGAAATACTGCGGAGTCGCCGCGGGGAAATCGTGCGGGTACGCTTCCGTGTTCCAATTTGAAGTGGGACCCGCGAGATGTACTCTGTACGCGTTCAACACCGTAGTCTGCAAATTCGCCGTAGCTATGGGGTCAGCCGCGAGCGCCTCGACGGGGCTTACCCAGTCTAATGCATGGAGATGATAAAAATGCACGATATGGTCTTGCACCGTAAGGGTTGCCGCCATAATGTTTCTTATATAATTGGCGTTTTTGGGAATTTTTATTCCGAGCGCGTCCTCAACTGCGCGAACGGACGCAAGAGCGTGAGCGGTGGTGCAAACACCGCAGATACGCTGAATGTACGCCCAAGCGTCGCGGGGGTCGCGTCCGTTCATAACGAGTTCAAGTCCGCGCCAAGCCGTACCGGAAGAAAGAGCGTCCGTAACTTTTCCCGTAGCCTCGTCCACCTGCGCTTCAACCCGCAAATGTCCCTCTATTCTTGTGATGGGGTCGACAACAACGTGTTTCATCTATCTTATTCCCCTTTCTTCTCGGCTAATTCCTTAGCTTCTTTCATATTTTTCTGCGCCACGCTTACGACAGCGTGAGCCGCTACGCCGACAGCCATCGCGCCCGCCGCCGCCGCGCCGATTTTATCCACGTTTCCTAACGGACCGTATTCCGGCATACGGGTGAGGAGGGGATCTTCGTCCCAGAAATTGGCGTTGGAGCAACCGATGCAAGGCGCACCGGACTGAATGGGATAACTCATACCTTGGAACCAGCGCAAATTGCCGCAGGAGTTATAAGTTTCGGGGCCTCTGCAACCGAGTTTATAGAGGCACCAGCCCGCCTTTGCGCCCTTGTCGTCGAAAGTTTCCGCGAACATTCCCGCGTCGAAGAAGGGGCGGCGATAGCAGGTGTCGTGTATGCGGTTGCCGTAAAACTGTTTTGGTCTGCCGTCGTTATCAAGCGGCGGTATGGAGCCGAAAAGCGCGATGTGCATAATAACGCCGGTCATAACCTCAGGAATTGGCGGGCAACCGGGAACTTTTACGAGAGGAGCGTTTCCGATGAATTGGGAAATGCCGCTAGACCCAGTGGGATTGGGTTTAGCCGCCTGTATGCCGCCGTAAGCCGCGCAAGAACCGTATGCTACGACAGCCGCCGCGCCGGCGGACGCTTTTTGCAAGAGATGACTGAACGTATGACCGCCGCTCATGCAGTATACGCCGTTGTCTTTAGTGCAGGTTGCGCCTTCGACGGCTAAAATATATTTGCCTTTATATTGCTGAATGGTTTTGTCGAGATGCGCCTCAAAAGGCTCGCCGCAAGCCGCCGAGAGAAGATGATCGTATTCAAGCGCAATTTCGTTAAGCACCAAGTCGGACGCAAGGGGAGAGCCGGAACGAATGAAGGATTCGTCGCAGCCCGTGCATTCGTGACCGTGAATCCATACCACAACGGGGAGAGGCGTTTTTTCCGCCGCTTCCACCACTTTAATTACCATATCCGTAGAAAGACCCATTAAAGAAGTGAGCGCGATACAGCCTTTAACAAAGCTTCTGCGGCTCATTCCTTTTTTCATATAGTGATCCCATAAACTTTCTCTTTCCACAAGACGACCTCCTTTTATAAAAATACCCCATACACAAGAGGGCGATAGTATTCTATATTCTCAAATTCTACACAAAATAGTTTTCTCCTGCATTTGAAAAATAAAAAAAGAGGGCTTATTCCCTCTAACAGTTTGTAGACTTATCCTACTTTCTTTTTCTTCTTTCTTTTTTGCCTGTCCTCCCTTGCGGAGGAAAAAAAAGAAAGAAGAAAAAGCACTCAAGAGTATAAGAAATTCTAAATAGTAAACTATTAAGAATTTCTAAAAAGTAGCAAAGAAAAAGAAGAAAGAAAAAACTTTACTAAAACTCTATTGATTAGTTTTATTGCTATTGATTTTTATTTTTTGATTTGTCTATAATGTGAAAAAGGGCTTATTCCTTCTAAATTTAACGAATTATTGTTTTAGCTTCGGCGAATTTCGCAAAATAAAAAAGGAGGTGATCAGCCTCCTTTTTGAGTATATGTTCCCTAAAAACTAACTGTTTCTAGGGAACGAGAGGGCGGCTATGCCGCATAACTTCTGTATCCCCCGCTTTGGCGGGGGTGTTTTTTATTATTATAGCACAAAAAGCGTCTTAATGAAAGAAAAAAATAAAAAAACCGACATCGAAAAAACTCAATATCGGTTTTCTATATAAACTCAAAGAGTAATTTTTGGTGGAGATGAGGAGAATCGAACTCCTGTCCGAAAACATTGTGCTTTAACTTTCTCCGAGCGCAGTTTGCGTATGTTTTTAAGAGAATTTTTCCCCGCAAACGGGGCAAAACCTCCGAGTTTTTTGAAATTTCCCCTTAAACTAAAAAACGAAGCGTTCGGGTATCCCGCAGTTGACCTCTTTCACAAATTCGCGGGAGAAATCCGTGAAGAGGTGGCAATTAAGCTGCCAAAGCGTAATCGTAATCTGCTTTTATATTTAAATAAAAGTTTGCATATTGGTAACGGGCTTATGCTCCCCGGCTCGCTTATCAAAACCCATCTATCCCCGTCGAGACCATTGCATCCCCGAATAGATTTGTACACATTTTAACATTAAAAAGTAGTCTTGTCAATGCGTCAATATGAAATTTAATTTTCCAAAGGATCCGCGCCGTACGCGTTTACTCCTTTGTCGCCGGGAACAAAGAGAAGATATAGTCCTATGGCGAGATGTATAAATGTAACAGGCCAAAGAGTAGAGCCTATGACGGCGCATACAAGAGCTATAACCGCTAAAAGTTTGCCTTTGCCAAAATCCTTTAAGCGGCGAACGTCGAGTTTATAGCCGACTATCGCTACAAATACTTCAAGTATCGCTAATGACATAAGTATGGCCGGGTGGTTTAAAAGGACTTCTTGGCTAACCGCTTCAAAGCCGCTGGTTATCATAAAGGCGATACAGATAGCAAAAAAAGTGAGCATAAAAAAGCCGTTAAGCGCAAGACTGCGTTTAAAATAGCGCATACGGTTAAGGCGGCTCTCGCCCGTCCAAAACATCTCTTTAATCGTGGTATCGGGTACATAATTCATAAAATCACTCCTTGGTTATGATATAATTCATCATAACCGCTCCTTTACTTGGTTAAATAATTAAATATTCCCAGCACAATGCTGATTGCTAAAATCATTTTCCAAAGATTTTCGTTCATTTTATTGTTTAAAGCTTTTATTTCTTTGGACAATTCATCTCTAAAACCGTCAATCTTGTCGTTTAAATCGTTTATCTTTAGGTCTATCTTGTCGTTTAACTCGTTTCTGACACCGTCAATCTTGTCGTTTAACTCGTTTCTGACGCCGTCAATCTTGTCATTTAAATCGTTTCTGACACCGTCAATTTTATCGTTTAAATCGTTTATCTTTCCGTCAATTCTCTTTATATCCTGACGCAATTCTTTTACATCGTCTTTTAAATCTCGAATGTCTTCTTTTATACTTTGAGTTTGAGCATCGTAAAATCTTTCGCGCCAATCTATCATTACGGGTTGTTCCTCTTGCCTTGCTAATGCTCCGGCCATTTTAATCACCCCATTACCTTGTTTGTTTCATTTCCACCATTATAATATTTTTTTTTTTAAATTGCAATAAAAAAACGCCCCCGCAAAAGCGAGGGCGTTGATAGCTATCAGCAAGTATGGCAAATATCGTATTTGCCGCGTTTTTTGAGGTGTTCGACAACAGTTTCGCCGATATGAGCGACGGTGTCCGCAACGGGAATATCAACAGCGTTAAGAGCTTTGATCTTATCAGCCGCGGTGCCTTTGCCGCCCGCGATAATCGCGCCTGCGTGACCCATACGTTTTCCGGGAGGCGCCTGACGGCCTGCAATGAACGCCGCAACGGGTTTGTTCGGCATATTCGCGTTAATCCATTTTGCCGCGTCTTCCTCGGCGGTGCCGCCGATTTCGCCTATCATAAGGATAGCTTCGGTGTTCGGGTCGTCTTTGAAAAGTTCGAGGCAGTCGATGAAGTCCGTGCCCTTAACGGGGTCGCCGCCGATACCGATAGCGGTGGTGATACCGATGCCCGCGTTCATAAGCTGGAACGCAGCTTCATAAGTCAAGGTGCCGGAGCGGGAGATTAAGCCCACATGACCTTTCTTCATAATGTTCGCAGGGATAATGCCGAGCTTCGTGCCTTTAGAGCCGTCGCCTTCGCCCGGGGTCATAACGCCGGGGCAGTTCGGACCTATTACGCGGGTCTTTTTGCCTTCCATAAAGCGGCGAACTTTAACCATATCTTCAACCGGGATATGCTCGGTTATGCAAACGACGAGGTCCAAGCCCGCTTCTACGCCTTCCATAATGGAGTCGGCCGCGAAACGAGGCGGAACATAGATAACGGACGCGTTTGCGCCGGTTTCTTTTTTAGCTTCGTAAACGGAGTTGAAAACGGGAACGCCCTCAACTTTTTGACCCGCCTTGCCGGGGGTTACGCCGCCGACGATGTTTGTGCCGTATTCGAGCATTTTGCCGGTGTGGAAAGTAGCCTGTTTACCGGTAATACCCTGAACGATAGCTCTGGTGCTTTCATTTATTAAAACGCTCATTTATATTTTCCTCCCTCTAATTATTTCGCCGCATTAACTTTGTCGACGATTTCCTGCGCGCCTTTTTGCATATTTTCTGCGGGGAAAACGTTGTTGATAGGAGATTCTTTCAAGATTTTCTTGCCTAAGTCAACGTTTGTGCCCTCAAGACGAACAACAACAGGAACGGGGATGGATTTGCCGTCTTCGGAGATAATCTTCGCAGCTTCGACGATACCTTGAGCAACAGCGTCGCAACGGTTGATGCCGCCGAAGATGTTTACGAATATGCCCTTAGCTTGACCGCCGTCGAGCATAATCTTGAATGCTTCCGCGATTTTTTCGGGGGAGGAGTCGCCGCCGACGTCAAGGAAGTTAGCAGGCTCGCCGCCGCAATGCTTCAAAATATCAACGGTAGCCATAGCAAGACCCGCACCGTTTACCATGCAAGCGACGTCGCCGCCGAGGTTTACGTAGTTGAGGTCTGCTTTAGCCGCCCAGCGTTCTTTCGGATCTTCTTCGGTTTCGTCGCGCATTTCTTCAACGTCTTTATGACGGAAGAGAGCCGAATCGTCGAAGTTAAGTTTCGCATCGAGCGCGATAACGTCGTCGTCTTCCGTTACGACGAGAGGATTGATTTCCGCCAAAGAGCAGTCTTTGCCGATAAATGCGTTATAGAGGCAGGTCATAAGAGTGGTGACTTTACGAATGGAGGCTGCCGGGAAGTTCATATTGTAAGCCATACGGCTTGCTTGGAACGGAGCGAGACCGATTACGGGGTCGATAAACTCTTTGAAGATCTTCTCGGGAGTGTTCGCCGCAACGGTTTCGATGTCCATACCGCCTTCTTCCGAGCCCATCATAACAACGCGAGCCGTCTGACGGTCGATAACGAAGGAGAGATAATATTCGTGCTTAATGTTCGGGCAACCCGCTTCAACCAAAAGGCGATTGACTTTTTTGCCGTCCGGACCCGTCTGTTTTGTAACGAGGACTTTGCCCAAAAGTTCGTTAGCAACGCCTTCCACTTGGTTGATGTCTTTCAAAACTTTAACGCCGCCCGCTTTGCCGCGACCGCCCGCATGAATCTGCGCCTTAACGACGACAACGGGGGTACCGAGTTCTTTAGCCGCAGCTACTGCGTCCGCAGCGGTAGTAAGTCCACCCTTACCATTCGGCACATTCACGCCGTAGGATCTTAGAATGTCTTTACTCTGATACTCATGAATGTTCATAAACCTGCCTCCCTGTAAATCTTATCTGAAAAAAGGGTATAGTCCCTTTTCGTATCACGAAAGTATTTTACTATTTTTTTTCATTATTGTCTAGCATTTTTTTACTATTTTGAAAATTTTTTCTTTTTCAGACAATTTTCAGCGAAGATAAAAAAAGACTGTAAGAAATTTTTCCTACAGTCTGATTTCTCTTATTTTTTCACTACGTTAGTCGCCTGCGGTCCGCGCGCGCCTTCCGTTATCTCAAATTCCACTTCTTCGCCTTCGTTAAGGGTTTTAAAACCGTCGCTTTGTATCGCCGAGAAATGCACGAATACATCGTCCGCACCCTCCACAGCTATAAATCCGTACCCTTTTTCCGCGCTGAACCATTTGACTTTGCCAACCATAGAAATACCTCCAAAAGTACATTGAAATATAATCCTTACCGATTATAACAATGTTGATATTGCAAGTCAAGTATAAAAATAAGGGTATGTTGTAAAAATTTTATCAATTAAAAAGGATTTTGCAAAACTTTATCGAATATAAGAATTACTAAAGGTTGGATATGAAAGGGGAGTTTCTTATGGCGACTTTTAAAATACGCGGCAAGAATATTGAAATTACTCCGTCCCTTAGGGAATACGTGGAAAAACGTATCGGAAAAATCGAAAAATATTTTGACAACCTAGACGAAATAACCGTGCTCTTAACCGTTTCAAAGGGGAGACATATTGTTGAGGTTACCGTTCCCGTAGAAGGCGGCGTGCTTCTTCGCGGCGAAGAAGCGACTATGGATATGTATACTTCCATAGACCTCGTTTACGAAAAACTTGAGCGTCAGATAAGAAAACAAAAAACCAAACTTGAAAAACGCTTCAGAGAAGGCTTCAACCCCGACGCCATAGAAGAAGGGCCTATCCCGACAGAAGGCGAAACAGAGTACAATATCATTCGTCACAAAAAATTCAACGTAAAACCGATGGACGTTGACGAAGCCATTATGCAGATGAATCTCTTGAACCACAACTTCTTTATGTTCAGAGATAGCGAGACCGAATCCGTAAACGTAGTATACAAGAGAGCCGACGGAGATTACGGCTTAATAGAATCAGACGCATAACCATTTATAGGGCTGCATAGCAGCCCTATTTCTTTATAGCTTTTAAAACCGTACTTTTCTTTCTTTTTCTTATAAGAAAAAGAAAGAAAAGTACCAAAAGAAAGAAAAAGAATTTTAATAGCAAAAAAACTAATCAACAGAGTTTAATAAAATTTTCTTTCTCTCTTTTTTTCTTTGTTACTTTCTTTTTTTCTCTCTTGCTTTTATAAAAGAAAGAGAGAAAAAAAGAAAGTAAATATAAAACCATAAGGAGAGATTTTATTGTTTGGATTTATAAAAAGATTTATTGGGGATAATAATGCGAGGGAAGTTGCGAAGTTAAGACCGATACTCGCTAGGGTGAACGAGCTTGAGCCGGATATGCAAAAGCTGACTAACGACAGACTGGCTTATAAGACTTATGAATTTAAGGAGCGGCTTCAAAAAGGCGAAAGTTTGGACGATATTTTGCCGGAGGCTTTCGCCGTGGTGAGGGAGGCTTCCGTGCGTACGCTGGGTATGCGCCATTTTGACGTGCAGATTTTGGGCGGCGCGGCACTCCACAACGGCAAAATAGCGGAGATGAGAACGGGCGAAGGCAAGACCTTGGTTGCGACGCTCCCTGTGTACCTAAACGCGCTGACGGAAAAAGGCGTGCATATGGTAACGGTGAATGATTATTTGGCTAGGCGCGACAGCGAATGGATGGGTATGATTTATCGCTTTTTGGGGCTGTCCGTCGGCTTAATCGAACACGATATGGATTTCCCCGACAGAAAAGCCGCTTACGCGTCGGATATTACGTTTGGCACTAATAACGAGTTCGGTTTTGACTATCTTCGCGACAATATGGTGCTATACGCGGATCAAATGGTGCAACGCCCCTTAAACTACGCCATCGTCGACGAGGTGGACTCCATTCTAATCGACGAAGCGAGGACGCCGCTTATAATTTCGGGGCCGGGGCAAAAGTCCACGGAGATGTACGTCAAACTTGCAAACATCGTGCGGGACTTCAAAGAGGGCGAAGACTACACCGTAGACGAGAAGCAAAAAACCGTCGCGCCCACGGATAAAGCTACGCCGAAGGTTGAAAAGGCTCTCGGCGTAACGAATATCTTCGCGCCGGAAAATATCGAAATTTCCCACGCATTCACGGCGGCTCTTCGTGCAAAGGCGTTGATGCACCGCGACAAAGATTATCTCGTGCGGGATAACGAAATTATCATCATCGACGAATTTACGGGGCGTCTTATGGAAGGGCGCAGATACTCCGACGGCTTACATCAGGCGATAGAGGCGAAAGAGGGCGTCACCGTTCAAAGAGAGTCGCAAACGCTCGCAACCATTACATTCCAAAACTATTTCAGAATGTACGATAAACTCGCGGGAATGACCGGCACGGCAAAGACCGAAGAGGACGAATTTATCAAGATTTACAACCTCCCCGTCGTGGTTATCCCCACGAATAAGGAAGTGCGCCGCGTGGATTATCCCGACACAATCTTTAAAACGAAGCGGGCGAAATATAAAGCCGTAGGAAACGTGGTTAAAGAGATACACGAGAAGGGGCAGCCCGTGCTTATCGGCACGACGTCGGTCACGCAGTCGGAAGAATTAAGCTCCATTCTTTTGAAAAAAGGCATACCGCATAATGTACTTAACGCGAAATTTCACGAAAAAGAGGCGGAAATCGTAGCAAACGCGGGGCAACGCGGCGCGGTGACCATCGCCACGAATATGGCGGGACGCGGCACGGATATAAAGCTCGGCGAAGGCGTTGAAGCTCTCGGAGGGCTGTTTATCATCGGCACGGAGCGTCACGAATCGCGGCGCATTGATAATCAGTTACGCGGCAGAAGCGGCCGTCAAGGCGACCCGGGCGCGTCGAGGTTTTATCTTTCGCTTGAGGACGATTTATTAAGATTATTCGCGGGCGACCGTATAGGAAAACTTATGGACACCCTCGGAATGGACGAAGACGAGCCTATCGAACATTCGCTTATCACGCGCTCCATAGAGCAGGCGCAAAAGAAGGTGGAAGCGAGGAACTTCGACATCAGAAAGCACGTCCTTGAATATGACGACGTTATGAATCAGCAACGCGAGATATTATATAAAGAAAGAAAGAAGATTTTAACCGGCGACAACCTAAAAGAAAACATTATGGGTATGATTAACCACATCATCAAAGAGGAAATGAACGCTTACGCGAGCGAGCAACTCTACCCCGAAGAATGGAATCTTGACGCTCTTATCGAGGACGCGGAGAAGATTTACGCGCCGGAAGGCAAGCTGAAGAAAGAGGCTCTGCAAGAACTCTCCCGCGACGAACTGAAAGAAACTTTGGAAAATATCGCAAAAGAAGGCTACGAGGGCAGGGAAAAACTCTTCGGCGAAGAAAATATGCGCGAACTGGAAAAAGTCGTAATGCTTCGCGTGGTTGACAACAAGTGGATGGAGCATCTTGACAGAATGGATATGCTCCGCGACGGCATAAACCTTATGGGCTACGGACAGCGCAACCCTCTCGCGGAATATAAAATTCGCGCCCTCGATATGTTCGAGAATATGGAACACGAGATTATGGACAGGGTAGCGAACCTTATGTATCACGTAAGCATTGTCACCGCGCCGATGCCCGTGGAAGGCGAGGAAATAACGCAAACGGCGGACGTATCGAGCGTAATAGAGCGTGAAAAACGCGCGCTCACGGATAACCTCGCAAACGCGCGTATGATGCACGGCGACTACGCCAATGATTCGCCCAAAAAGCCGAAGAAAAACGCAGAGCCGAAAGTAGGCAGAAACGACCCTTGCCCCTGCGGCAGCGGTAAGAAGTATAAGAATTGTTGCGGGAGAAATAAGTGAGGTTAAATTTTCCGATGCAGCATTATATAACTACAAATAACCTTTTCCGCTTTTTGTGTTTTTGAAGAGTTTTAGCATAAATTTTACTTTTAGTTTGTGTACTTTCTTTTGCTCGTGCAAAAGAAAGTACCAAAGAAAAACACGCGAGGGCGACGCCGCCCCTCGACCCCGCAAGCTCCTTCTGAGCAGAGAAGAGTTCGTTGTCATAGTGCTTTGCCGTCTATTTTCGTTGTCCGCTAAACCGCCGTCCGGGCGTTTAGGCGGACAGCGGCGCATCCTACGCCGCTTAACATAACCTTTACTATGATACTAATTTTGAAAATTGCTCTAAAGGACGAATGACGGATTATCTAAAAAAACACGAAGGGGAGTTGAGCACAATGTATGCGCTGGAGTGGGATGAAGACGAAGCAAGGGAAGCGTGGGCGGAGGAAAGAGAAGAAGCCATAATGGAAGCCCGAAAAAAAGCTCGTGAAGAAGCGCAAAAAGAAGCCAGAAAAGAAGCTAAGAAAGCCAAAGAGGACGGCATACGAGAAGGCATAACATCTATGATAACCGAACTCCTAAAAGCCGGGCAATCCGTTGAATTTATCTCTAAAATCTCAAAGTTTCCGAAGGAAAAAGTATTGGAACTCGGAAAAATGCACAATATACTATAATAGGAAGTGAAAAAATGCTTGACGATTTAAAGCCTAAAATAGCGGCTTTGGAAAATAATCTTTCAGAGATGGAAAAATCTCTCGACATCGAAAACAAAAAGGACAAAATTAAAGAACTTGAATACAAAATGGGCGAGCCTACTTTTTGGGACAACGCCGAAGAGGCGCAGAAAATCAATCAGGAACTTGCGGATTTAAAGACGGGCGTAGATAAATACGCCTCCCTTAAAACTAAATTCGACGACGCAAAAACTCTCTTTGAACTTGCCGCGGAAGAAGGAGACGAGGATTCGGAGGGCGAGATTAAAGCAGAACTGACGGATATTGAAACGGGCGTTGAAAACTTAAAACTTGAAATACTGCTATCCGAGCCGTACGACAAAAACAACGCTTACCTTGAACTTCACGCAGGCGCGGGCGGCACGGAGGCGCAGGATTGGACGCAGATGCTTCTTCGTATGTACGGTCGTTGGGCGGAGTCCCACGGCTTTACGGTTGAAACGGAAGATATGCTCCCCGGCGACGAGGCGGGCGTTAAATCCGTAACATTATTTATAAAAGGTCATAACGCTTACGGCTATTTAAAAAGCGAAAAAGGCGTTCATCGCTTGGTGAGAATTTCGCCCTTCGATTCAAACGCCCGCCGTCACACCTCCTTTTCCGCTTGCGACGTTATGCCGGAAATCGACGACGCGGTGGAAGTGCCGATAAATATGGCGGACGTTCGCGTAGACACGTATAGAGCGAGCGGCGCGGGCGGTCAGCACATAAACAAAACCTCTTCTGCCGTGCGTATGACACACGAGCCTACCGGAATTGTGGTTCAATGCCAAAACGAGCGAAGTCAGCTTCAAAACAGGGAACAGTGCTTAAAAATGCTCCGCGCCAAACTCTTTAAACTCGAGCAGGAGAAAAAAGAAGCGGAGATAGCAAAACTTGAAGGCGATCAGCAAAAAATCGAATGGGGAAGTCAAATTCGCTCTTACGTTTTCCAACCATATACTATGGTAAAAGACCATAGGACAAGCGAAGAAACGGGCAACATAGACGCCGTTATGGACGGGGAAATAGACGCATTTATAAGGGCGTATTTGAACGCAAAGGCGAATAAGGCGATATAAACAAAAAAGTTTGGGGAAAAAATCCTCAAACTTTTTTTAATCCAAAAGGGAAATTATGCTGCAATACCGAAATAAAAATATTATGTGAATAAGATAAAGAAGCTAAAGATTATGAAAACAACAATAAACAAATACGCCGCATACATAGATATGACGAAAATCGCCTTGCCCGCTATGCTTGAGAGCCTTTTGACGGTTTTTATAGCCGTTATAGATACAAAAATGATTTCAGTAATGGGAGATAAGGCTATTTCCGCGGTTTCTCTCACCACACAGCCTAAAATATTCGTCCTGTCCGTCTTTTTCGCTCTCAGCGTTGCGCTTTCCGTGTTCGTTGCCGTGGCGAAAGGCAAAAACGACGGCGACGAAGCGCGACAGTATTTATTTTCTATATTGAAATTGGGGCTTGCGGCTTCTTTTATCTTGGGAGCGTTTCTTTTCGCCTTCGCCCGCCCGGTAATGGAAATTGTCAGCAAGCAGAAGGAAACAGTCGCGCTTTCCGCCGATTTCTTCGGCATCGTTATGGGGCTGATGATTTTTCAAGTTGCCTCCGTTATACTAAACGGAGCCTTGCGAGGGCTCGGCAACACCAATGTGACCCTTATCGCCGCCGTCGCTTTCGGCGCGGCGGATATATGCTTCAATTACCTGTTAATCGAAGGCAATTTCGGTTTTCCGCGCCTTGGAGTGACGGGAAACGCCATAGCTACCGTACTTGGCAGCGCGGCGGCTCTTACGGTGAGTTTTTTCGCCGTCAAACGAAACGGTTTTCTCGGGTTTGACGGATTTTTCGAACACCGATTTTTTAAATACCCTAAAATATTATTGGAAATCAAATCAAAAGCCGGAAACATCGTTCTTGAAAATCTTGCGATGCGGATAGGTTTTCTAATCTCAGGCGTTATCGTGTCGCTGTTCCCCGCGACCGACACAGCCGTATATTTTGTGGGTATGCTGCTTATGAACTTCTCCTTTGCCTGCGGAGACGGTCTGCAGAGCGCGGCGACGGCGATTTTGGGGCAAAGAATAGGAAAAGGGGATATAATTTGCGCCAAAAAGAGTTTGACCGACTTTTTAAAAGCGGGACTTGTAGCGTCTTTCGCCCTGTCTTTCCTCTACATAATCTTTGCGGACGACTTTTTCGGCGCGTATTTTAAAAGCTCGGAAGCGATAAGTCAAGGCAAAACAGCCGCTTGTTTCGTAGCCGCCATTACCTTCTTTCAAATCGAGCGCATAATAACGGCAGCCGCCCTCCGCGCCGCAGGTGAAACGAAACTTCCGAGGCAGGCGGCGACCCTATGCGTCACCGTTATAAACCCCGCCGCAAGTTTTATTCTGGCGTACGGCTTAAGTTTAGGAATTACCGGAATATGGCAAGCCTCGCTCCTTACACAAATTCTGTGGTTTATGTTGATTTTTGTCAAGAGCAGGAAATATTTTTAAAAACCGTTCTTTTCTTTCTTTTTCTTATAAGAAAAAGAAAGAAAAGAACCAAAAGAAAGAAAAAGAATTTTATTATAAAAAATAAAAACTGTATTGGAAAAATCTATAATTTAATTAATATAAAGTTTTCTTTCTCTCTTTTCTTTTTTGTTACTTTTTTCTTTTCTCTCTTTCTTTTTCAAAAGAAAGAGAGAAAAGAAAAAAGTAAACACAATTCATTTTCGGAGAAAAACTA
>JAGBKP010000097.1 GCA_017635875.1 Selenomonadaceae bacterium
AAGCACAAACCAAAGGACGGTAATGCGGCGCAGGACGCGCCGCTGTCCGCCTAAACGCCCGGACGGCGTTTTAGCGGACAACGAACAGTTGCGGGGTAACAAACTTCTTCAAAAGCCACGATGAAAACGAAAACATCTAAGAGAGTAAGCGGTTGAGGGGGGTGTCAAGAGGGGGCGAAAGCCCCCTTTGCGTGCTTTCTTTTGGTTCGTTTTCTTTGCACGAGCAAAGAAAATGAACACCACAAAAGTGAAAATATTTGCTAAACTTCTTCAAAAGCCACAAACCCAAAAAATGTTTCATTTTATCCCGCAATCTTCTCTCCGGTCGTATACATCTTAATCTCAACCTTATTATCCCCTATACTCCAAACCCCGCAAGGGCAAACCCCCGCGCAAATACCGCAACCGATACAACGATTTTCGTCCGATACATATTCCCACGAGCCGTCCTCTTTTTGCACTCGCGTTATCGCCTTTTCGGGGCAGGATTCAAGACACATCTTGCAATCTCTGCAAGAGCCGCAACTGACGCAACGCGTTTTGTCGTCCGCGGGGTCGCCTAGGTCGCAGTGATGGCATTTGTCAAAATACGCTTTTGCGAGTCTTTCGGCGGGGACTTTTTGCTTTTCGGGGAAAGGCGCGAAACTTTCGCCCATAACAAATCTATCGACGTACCACGCCGTTTTTCTGCCGTCGCCTATCGCGTCCGTAAGTCTGCCCGGTTTTATTACGTCGCCCGCGCAGAAAACTCCGGGCAGTATGGATTTATCATTCTTGGGAATAAGCCAACTGCCTCTGAATTTTTGAATAGAATCGTCATTGGGAAGGAATGAAAGCTCCGGCTCTTCGCCAATGGAAACTATGACTTGGTCGGCTTCGATGAACCTTCCGTCGTTTGCGTAAATGCCTTCGGCGGTGATTTTTTGCGTAACGAAAGGCCAAACTATCTTACCGCCCAAACTTTCGATGTATTCGATTTCTTCCTTAAACGCCGCAGGTTTTTGCACGTCCACCGCTATGACGGTTTCCGCTCCCATTTCGTATGCGCCGCGGCAGGTGTCCATACCGCTGTTGCCCGCGCCTATTACGACTACGCGTTTTCCCGTTTTGGGCTTTTCGCCGCGATTTATGGCTTTTAAATATTCAAGCCCCATAGTGAGGAGCTCTTTTCCCTCCCACGGGAAAAATCGGGACTTCGTGCCGCCCGTTGCGACTATAACCGCGTCGTTTTCGGCTCTTATGGTGTTAAATTTTTCGCCGTCCACTTTGTACGATGAAACGAATTTTACGCCCATATCCTCAATTCGTTTTAATTCAAATTCCAAAAGTTCGTGCGAAAGTCTGCCGCGAGGGATAACCTGTTCAAGCTTGCCGCCGATATGCTCCGCTTCGTCGTAAACCGCGACGCTGTGTCCCTTTTGTATAAGCTGCCAAGCGGCTGACAGCCCCGCGATGCCGCCGCCTATTACGGCGATTTTTTTGCCCGTTTTCTTTTCCGGCGGATTTACTTTTAAAAACGCGCTCTTATATCCTAAATCTCCGATTTGAATAGGCTCGTCGATATTTCCCCTCGTGCAACCCTCCATACAAGGGTTGGGGCAAACAGAGCCGCAGACCGCGCCGGGGAAAGGCGTATACATAAGTTCAAGGCGGAACGCTTCTTCGTCTTTGCCGTCCCTTAAAAGCGCGTACCGCTTTTGCGTAGGAATACCGGTGGGGCAGCTAAATTCGCAGGGCGCGGCAAATTTTGCGTTGTCCCAAGACGGCGTTCTCAGGCGATAAATTCCCGTGCTGATTGTGTTATGCACTTCAAAATCGTCTTTTGCAACGTCAGCGAAGATGCCGCCTTTCACCCATTCTTTTTGATGAAAGGTTTTCACGTCGTCTTTGACGTCCGCTTTTTCGTCCTTGCCGCGCGGCTCTAATTTGTGCCATTCGCTCCATCTCGAAAGCTGTTCTTTTAATTCGCTCTTTTCGATTTTTTCGAGAAATTCGCCCATACCGCTTTCAAGAAAGGCTATATCGTTTTCGTTTAATTCGCGCAGAGCAATATCCGCGGGGAAACTTCCCACCGCGCCGCGAACGTAGACAACGCCGCCCACCATACCGACGCAGGGACGCTCTCCCAGAGCGGAGGAAAATTCTTCGCTGTCGTAGCCGCAGACAACGGCGCGTCCTCCGCCCATAAATTCAAATGAGAAAGAGCCGACATTTTTAAGCACCCAAAGTTCAGGCTCTTCGTAAAGCGGGTCGTGTTTCATCAGAGAGCCTGTGCGAGTTCCGGCTCTGCCACCGATAAAAATTTTGCCGCCCGACGAACAATGCCCCGCCGTATCGCCTGCGTCGCCCTTAACCGTGATTACGCCGCCGGAATTAAGCCAACCAACGTCAGCCGATGCGGATTCGTCTACCACAATTTCCGTTCCCGGCAAGCACATTGAGCCGACGCGTTGCCCTGCGTTCGCGACGTGAAAGAAAAGTTTCTTACCCTCCGGGTGCCAAAGCGGGCCGCCAATATCGTGCTGACCCGACGCCGCTATGTCAAAATCCGTTTCTCCGTTTTTCACAGCGTCTTCTATCAAGAGCAAAAGCTCCTGCGTGGACATTCGCTCATGCCCGTGCATTGTATCTATTTTAAGCATAAAGCCACCTCTAAAAATTGTACTAAAACCGTACTTTTCTTTCTTTCTTTTTCTTGAAAGAAAAAGAAAGAAAGAAAAGTACCAAA
>JAGBKP010000098.1 GCA_017635875.1 Selenomonadaceae bacterium
ATTATCGACTCAAAATATTTTTTAGAGGTTACCTTTAATAAAATAAAAGCAGTCATACCGATTTTTTCATCGGTATGACTGCTTTTTTACTGCAATAAACCAAGTATGCCGGAAGCGTTTTGATTTGCTTGACTCATCATCGCCTGCGACGCTTGCATAAGTATGTTGTTTTTGGTAAAACTTACCATCTCTTTCGCCATATCCGCGTCGCGAATGACGCTTTCCGCCGCCTTCGCGTTTTCCGCTTTGGTTACGATATTGGCTTCGCTTAAATTAAGCCTTTGAATTTGAGAGCCTATAAGCGTGTTCGCGTCCGTTAAATAGACTATTCCCTTGTCTAAAATTCCCGTAACTTCACCGTCTTCTCCCTGTTCGTTCAATCTTTCGCCCAAGAGCTTATCGCGCATTTCTTTAGTCATAACGTTAAAATCCTCTGCGCTCTGTGTTTTTTTGTCAAAACCCAGAACTTTATCCAAAGTTGTTTGCGGAAGTTTTAGCCATAGCGTGCGATTTGCGCGAGGGTTATCTTGTATTGCAAAATCTTTTACTGGCACTTGCATTGGAATTTCTTCTAAAAACGGCGTATCTATCCATTTGTCGCCGGTGGTTTGATATATATTGTCATAAACTCCGTCGGCTATTTTCCAGTAACCATAGTTTTCGTCAAGTCCGCCACCTTTTCCCATTAAGGTATCGTAATTGGCGGAAGTCAACTCGTAGGGGCGTCTGTCGTAAAAACGTACAATGCCCGTCTTGCTGTTGCCTTCAACTCTTAAAAAATGGTCGAAGGTAGAGGTAAGAAATTCGTGGGTCTGTTCATAAAACGCCGCCGCAACATCTCCACCTGTAGTGCATTTTGAAATATCAATCCTAATCGAATTTATATGTTCCGTAGATGATCCACTTTCGCCGCGCTCCGCTTCAAATTCAGGGTCTTGCTCGTCCGTAAATTGAAAATTCCACCATTCGTGGTCGTCGGTCGCGCAGTATACGCGAAAACCTCTGCCTATTAAGCTGTTTGGCAATCCGCTCATTGAACCAAAATCTATATCGTAATGACGAAGCGAACCTGCTTTTTCCGCAAATATACGTTCACTATTTCCCGCTTGTCCGATGACAGACGCTTTTATTTCAATTCCGTTTGAAGTTGCCGTTGTTTGATTATATCTGAATTTGCTCTCGAAGAAGGACTGTAACGCGCCTAATGTATTGCCGGAAGAATTGGCAAGAGTCCTAAATTCATTCAAATCAATATTAACGCCAGAATCCGTAAGAGAACCCGGGTAATCCGACAAAACGGCGGAATCGTAGAGAAAATATCCGTAAAATGAAGTTTCGGGATTTGGCATATTTCCAAAATTTACGCTTGTACCATGCAGTTCTTTTATAATGTTTTCAACATTGCTCATACCCGTAAGGTTCATATTGTATGTGGCATAAATCGCATCCTTTTCGCTTGGAGTCGTAGTTATTGATGAAAGTTCCATCGGTTCAACGGAAGAGTAAGTTATAGGCTCTTCTTCTTTCGGCACAGCCGGTTTATCCACCTCATAAGTGGTATAAGAAACTGTAGAGGTTGACCCTGCAACGCCAGACGCGGATATGTTATCGACCGACCACGCATTGTTTGGTTTTGTGCCGTCAATGGCTGCTGTAAATTTTACGGAGGAAAGTCCGCTGCTCATATCCATCTCTATACCACAAAGGTTACCCAACACGGAAATATCGCCCCTATAATTTATACCTACCGTACAAAAAGGCGGATTGGTATATTTCCCATTCGCCCCCGTCGTAAATGTAGGGGCAGCGTTTCCTTCCGTAAAAATAACATACGCAGTACTTAAACCAGAAAGTTTTATGGCAGTTCCTGCAGTAGCCGCCGATAAATCCTTTGTAACGGAAGCCTTGACTCCAGGTACGCCTTCTTGCAGAATTGTCTTGTAATCGGTAACTTCCATTGGTCTGCTGTCTTGGTCTAATTGCTCGAATTTTTTTGCATATACTGGGGGTATGCCGTCCTTGCCGCCATTTAAATATGCGGGTAAATCGGGAATTGCCGCATTTAACAGAATCTTCGAGGCGTTTGAAGTTTTATATGTCGTATATGTGCCTGTACCGGGTTTTGTTCTTGTGGTAGTTTGCTCTGCCGCAGAAAACCCGTTTGCTCCCGCTGTATTATTTATTTCTTCCGCAAGAGCCGCGTTGTTTTTTGTGGCAAATTTTACCGTACCTCCGACAGATGTCGCACTATAATACAAATTGTTGCTTGATACGGCAGAAGCCAGCGCGCTTGCAACCTCGCTCATATTTGAACAGCCGCTTATGTCCACGACTTTATACGAGGGGTCGTACACCTTTGAAGCGTCATAAGAAAATACATATTTTTGACTGCTCGACCCAAGCGAGAAGCCTTTTCCGTCAAGTTCGGCGGGTATAGTATAAGATGCAGTGATGTCAAGATTCAGTATTTTGGGGTCGCCGTCTTCGCCTCCTGTAAACGCATTGGCTGTATATGATGCCGCAAGCCCTGTTGAAGTTGTGGCAAAAGGTGTCACGCCTGGCGTAGTCTGCCTAAATATGTCAAAAGGTCCCTCTATTCCGTCAAGTTTGTTGTAATTATTGGGAATAATTCCTATTTCGTCCTCTGTCGCATCGGGCGTCCAACCTATTTGACTTTCCTCGATAAGTTTTGCCTCGTCAAGTTTTACCCATACAGGCTGATCGTGGTAGAGCACGGGATGATACACGATAGTCGGAACCAGTTCGCGGTGATAATCCGTAGGGTCCCCTGTCAAAAGTCGTTTTCCGTTATAGTTTGTCTTCTCGGCAATATCTTCCATCTCTTTAAAACATTGGTCGATTTCTTTTTGAATAATTGCTCTGTCCGCGTCTGTGTTAGAATCGTTTGCAGCGTCTATGACTTTTTGTTTCACGGTTTTTAAGAGTTCAAGTTGCTCTTTAACTCCACCCTCTGCTGTTTTCATAAGACTTGCGCCTGTTTGTACGTTTTTCTCGTTTTGTCCCAAAGAGCGCACGAGTTCTCGCATTTTTTCGCTTATGGCAACATCAGACGCTCCACTTGCAAAATCAGGCAGTCTTTCCCCTGTTGAAAGTTTCTTTAAATCCTTGCCAACCTTGCTGATGTTCTTGTTAAGCTCGCCAAGAGTCATCATAGAGGCGGTATTGTTTAAAATCGTCATTGCCATAGCAGTCATTCCTTTCGCTTGTTTTGAGGCTGCCCTCTCCACTTCCATGTGTTTTATTTATAACATAATTTTTAACATAAATTTTACTACAATTATTATATCGAAAATTATAGAAAAATCTTAAATTTATTTCATATATATTGAAATAGTTATATTTTCAAAAAAATATTAAATTTATGTTATTCATCTTAATGTATTTGAAAACATTTAAATATTATTTTACCTTCTATAAAATAGAGAAGAGGTGATTATAATGAGTAACAAACTTTTAATAACAAAAAAATTGCGCGGCGATGACGGCTATCGTGTTTTTTCCGTACGCGTAAGAAGCGATATATTAGACAGGATAAACGACCTAGCGGACGATACGGGGCGCACACGAAACGAAATCATAGCGCTATTGTTAAATTTTGCCCTAGAACACTGCGAAGTGGTAGGCGAAAAGTGATAAAGGTTGTTCCATAAAATTTTACACATAATTTAATGAATAATAAAACGGGTTTTCCTCATCTCTTGAGGAAAACCCGTTTTGTTTACACTCTAAGGGGCTGTGAAAAAACTTCTTTCTCTTTCTTTTCTCTTTTCTTGAAAGAAAAAGAGAAAAGAAAGAGAAAGAAGCAAAGAGAAAGAAAAGAGAAAAAGAACTTTAATGTGCGTTCGCTTATAAAAATAAAGTTTTACGCTAAATAATAAAACGCCGGCAAAATCTCGCCGGCGTTTTATCTAGTTCTGTAACTGTTTAGTTTTTTCACAGCCTCCTTTTATATATGAAATACCGCTCTCTATTTATCGTTTTTCCACAAAGTTTAAAACAGCGTCAGCCATCTGTTCCTTGTTGACTGTTTCGTTATGCAAAATTTTCGCGTCCTTTAACCTCGCAAGTCCCTTCGGAACGGATAGTTTGCTCTTTTCAAACAGCAAATCCAAAACCTCAAAATCGTTCAAATTGTCCGTTTTTTCCCCTATTGCGTCAAGCGCGTCTCTGCCGAATTTATAGGGACTTGCCGTGGAAACCACTACCGTATAGTTTTTGCCGCCCATTTTTTTATATTCTGTAGCCGCTTTAAACGCAACCGCGGTATGAGGGTCTATCATTGTATTTTCGTCTTCGTAGACGCTTTTTATGGTCGCTTTTGTTCCGCTGTCGTCGGTAAAGTCCGCCCAAAAAGTTTCTTTTAGTTTACTTAAAACCTTTTCGCCAACGTCGTATCGCCCTGTTTTATAGAGTTCTTCCATCCAATTTTTAACCTGCGCGGCGTCGTTTGTTATATGATACAAGAGCCTCTCTAAATTGCTGGAAATCAAAATGTCCATAGACGGGGTAATAGTCTTATAAAACGGGCGGTTTTTGTCGTAAACGCCGGTTTTTAAGAAATCCGTCAGCACATTGTTGGCGTTAGAAGCGCAAATCAGTTTACCTACGGGAAGACCCATAAGTTTTGCGTAATACGCCGCCAAAATATCCCCGAAATTCCCCGTGGGCACGGAAAAGTCTATTTTGTCGCCTAAATTTATCTTTTTAGCTTTCAATAAATCCGCGTAAGCGGAGAAATAGTAGACAATTTGCGGAACAAGACGTCCCCAGTTGATAGAATTTGCGGAAGATAATTTTACGTTTTGTTTTAAAAGAGCCGCGTTAAATTTTTCGTCCCCGAATATTTGTTTTACGCCCGTTTGCGCGTCGTCAAAATTTCCGATAACGGAGACGACTTTTACATTTTTTCCCTCTTGCGTTGCCATCTGTAATCTTTGCATATCGGAAACGCCGCCGTTTGGGTAAAACACCATAATTTTAATCTGTTCCGCGTCTTTAAACCCTTCAAGCGCGGCTTTTCCCGTGTCGCCCGAAGTTGCGACGAGTATTAAAATTTCCGCTTTTTCGCCGGTCTTTTTTAAAGCGACGCTCATAAGTTCGGGCAAGAGCTGCAACGCCATATCTTTAAACGCGCTTGTCGGACCGTGCCAAAGTTCCAAAACTGCCGTATCGCTTAAAATATTTATCGGCGCGCGGCGAACGTCGTCAAATTTATCGCCTCCGTAAGCGCGCTCTACGCAAGACGCGATTTCTTCTTCCGTATAATCCGTTAAAAACAGCGATAAAATCGCCTTTGCGCGTTCCTCATAAGAAAGATTGGTTAAATTATTGATAAAATCCAAATCTATTGAGGGAATATCTTCCGGCGCAAAAAGTCCGCCGTCGTCTGCTATACCCTTTAAAATAGCGTTAGCCGAATCAAGTTTTTCGCCGCTTCCTCTTGTGCTGATATATTTCAAATAAATTCTCCTTTCAAAATGCGCTTAATCCCTTAAAAATATGCTGCCGTTTCCTGCGTTTTGCGTAAAATCATTCCACAACAGCTTGTCTGTTTCCAAAAGTTTAAATTCTCCTTTGCCGTTTTTGTAGCTGCGCTTGATTTTTTCGCCGCCTTTGCCGTCGAATTCTATGCTCTTATACTCGCAGTCATCGTAATGGAGCGCGCCGTTTTTAAATCTTGCCGTCATTTGCCAAAAACTTGTGGCAAACGCGCTTTCGCCCCACATAATATTTATTTTGTACATATCGCCGTATTTCACGATGTCGATATGCCCTCTCCCCGCAATTCTCTCGTGCCACGCGCCCGTGAAATCGTCGCCGCTTGACGCAGCGGATTTTTCGATTTTGCTTATAAACTCGTCTGCGGTAACGGGGCAAAGATTATTGTCCGCAACAAATTTTTCGCGAACATTTTTGTACGCCCATTCGTTCACCTTTGTCCAAATGTGTTGGTCACGTTCCATAGCCGCGTTGTCTTCACGCATATATCGCACGTCTGTGGGGTGGTTGTACATATAGTATTTGCCGTCTTTATAAGCGAAAAGCTCCGTTCCCGGTATGTCGTCTTTTATAATATTCATAAGCGTTTCTTCTGAAATTTTCGATATGCCGAAAATCCAGCCCGCGCCGTCATAGTTCATACTGATTTTTTTTGCCGCCTCAACGGAGCCCAGTTCATATACGCTGAAAATATTGTCGGGATATGGAGAAGTTTCCGTTCTCACAAGTTTATAAATATTATCGGGAATATCAAGTTTTAATCCTTGACTTTCTATGGTTCTTGCTTCGCTTACGGTAAAATAGGCGGCAAAAAGCGCAATTCCGAGTATTGCTGAAACGATTTGCTTAAACTTCATAATCACGCGCTCCTTTCAAGGAATTGTTTCTGCAAAGTTTATAAAATTCCTGCATACTATCAA
>JAGBKP010000099.1 GCA_017635875.1 Selenomonadaceae bacterium
ACGCCGGCGAGATTTTGCCGGCGTTTTATTATTTAGCGTAAAACTTTATTTTTATAAGCGAACACATATTAAAGTTCTTTTTCTCTTTTCTTTCTCTTTGCTTCTTTCTCTTTCTTTTCTCTTTTCTTTCAAGAAAAGAGAAAAGAAAGAGAAAGAAGTTTTTTCACAGCCCCTTTTTTTAGTATCCAAGTTTTTCGCGCACGAGTATTACTTCCATTTCCGCGCTGTAGGGTTTTGTCCAAAATACGGAAAACGCGCGGCAAATGCGCTCGGGGCTTTTGCAATCGTAGCACTTGTCGCCGTTTTTGGCGCATGGCGTTTTTCTTCCGAGACGTTTTGCGTTTAGCGGCGCGGCTATGTTTCTTGCGCGGTATATCGCTTTTTCAAGATTTTCCGCGATTTTGTTTTCGCCTATTACGAAAATAACTTTTTCGTGTCCGTAAATCGTACTTGCCACTCTGTTTCCGTTGCCGTCGATGTTTACAATTTCTCCTGTTTCTGCTACGCCGTTGGCGGAAGTTATGTATATTTTCGCTTCCGCCGCTTTCTTTAAGCGTTCTGCGGGCGTTAAATCGCTTTTTACGTTCCAATGCCAATAAACTTCGTTATGCTTTATGAGTTTATCGTATACGGCAAGTTCTTCAACCGTAAGAGAGCCGCCTATCCCTATTGTCGTATCGTTTAAAGATGCGTCAAGATAATCCGCGGCTTCTTCTTTCGTTTGAAATTCTTTCACCGCGTAACCTTTTTCTTCCAAATTTTTTATTAAATTTTGAAAATCCATATTATATTCCTCCCGTACTTAAGCCGCTTTTTTCGTTTCGTTTGCGTTCTTTGAAATCGGCGTTATGTTTTTCGCCGATTCTTGCTTGCTTTTTCCCATATTCGGCGCAGGCATAGGCTTTAAACATTTGATGCGTTCTAATTTTACGTCAAAGTTTTTGATTTTGTTTAAGTAGTTTATAACCGCTTCGTCCGCCGTTTCGTATGATTTTTGAATTTCAATTCCTTTAAACATCGAGTACCCGTCGCCGCCGTTAAATAAGAAGTCGGTAGAGGCTATGATATAGCTTTTGTTTTCGTCAAGCGGCGCGCCTTTTATGAGAATATTTTTTACTCTCTCGCCTTTGGGAAGCGTAGGATCAAATTCAAAAGTTACGCCGGATACCTGCAAAAATCCTCCGAACTCGTGAGGATAAAATTCAACGGAGTGTTCAAGCGCGTCTTTTATATCCTTGCCTTTGGCTTTTATTGTAACAAGCATATTGCCAAAGGGAAGGACCGTAAGAATATCGTTTTTGGTAATGTAGCCCTTCTTTAGTCCCGTTCTTATAGTGCCACCGTTTAAAATCACCAAGTCTGCGTCCGTAGCGTCTAAAAAAGCGTCCGCTATTATATTCCCAAATTCGGCTTCTTCTCTTCTTACGATATTTCTTTCGCCCGTTAAATCTTTCGGAGCAACCGCTACAACTTCGTTTAAAATCTTCGCGTTTTTCTTTTCTATTTCCTTTAAGACGCTTTCAACTTTTTCATCGGGTTTTGGCGTAGCTTTTACTATTTCATCCTTCCCTATAAGTTTAGCGGTTTTCTTTGTTATTTTCTTATCGTCAATATCTATCGTAACTTTTCCGAGCCAATGTTCATAACAACCCGCCTGCGCTATTAAAGTGTTGTTTACCGTAATGCCATTCGGCAGTTCCGTATGACTGTGACCGTCTATAATAACGTCAATGCCGGGCGCTTGTTTTGCCACTTCGATTGAGGTGACAGAATCGTTCCCGCTTACGCCGAGATGAGTAAGACCGATTATAATATCGCATTCGGGTTTTAAAACTTTAACGACCTCGCGAGTCTTTGCGAAAATATCCAAAAAATTCAGTTTGTCCATATATAGTGGATTCGCTTTAACCAAAGTATCGGGCGTAGTTAATCCGAATACGCCCACTTTCACGCCGTTTTCGAGGGTGAAAATCTTGTACGCGTCTAAAAGTCGCTCTCCGTTTTTCTTCCAAAAAACGTTTGCCGAAAGCACGGGAAATTTACATTTTTTGGTAAGTTCTTCAAGCCTATCGGCGGAATAGTTAAAATCGTGATTGCCCGGAGAAAGCGCGTTTAACTCCGCCGCGTTTAGGAGCTTTACCATATTTTCGCCTTTTGAAACGTTTATAATGGGAAGTCCGTGAAAAGTATCGCCCGCGTCAAGCCACAGCGTATTTCTATTTTGAGCGCGGGCGTTTTTAACATAAGCGGAAATTGTCGTTATTCCGATACTTTTATTGCCGTCGTCCGTCGGAAGCACGCGAGAGTGCATATCGTTTGTGTGATAGATAACGATTTCTTCCGCGAAGGCTTGAAGCG
>JAGBKP010000007.1 GCA_017635875.1 Selenomonadaceae bacterium
GCTTTGACGGCTATTTTGCCGCCTGAACTGCGTCAGAAAAAACTCGACGTAGCCTAGCTACGACTTCGTTTTTTCTTCCTTGTCAGACGACAAAATCTCTCGTCACATCACGCCGTCAGGAGTTTACCAACACGCCCTAATCTACTCGCCCTTACTGCTTGCGCCTTGCGTCGGTACATTTGCGCTTCTTTCAACGCTTGGCGCCGTTTCCGTTCTCTCTGTGCTTACCTCTGTCTTTTCTTTGGTTTCTGCTTTAACGGGAGAAGTTTCCTTCACTTCTCGCGTGCTTTCTTTAGTAGTTTTAATATCTTTTTCTTCCGTATTTTCAATATCGCGCTTTGTTTTATCTCTTTCGTCAGTTATTATATTATCATCTTTGCTCTTCTTATTATCTTTATCTTCATCATCAATTTTAAGGCGTTTTTTTGGTTTTATCTCTCTGCCTACGCTCTTATCAAACGCAGGCGGCGCTTTTGCGGTTTTGGGAATTGAGGATTCGTACTCGCGTTCCGCCGCCGCCCATTTTGAACGCATTTCCTTGCTCGGAATAACTCCCAGCGTTTCCGCTATAACCATTCGCATATCGCTTACGTCGGGTATCCAGTAGCTTATCTCGTCGATATACATCGGCTTTCCCGGCACCATCTCTGTTCTTAACCCGTTTTTCTGCGCTTTTATCATTGTTCCCGCAAGCGCGATTAAATCCGTGGTGGATAAATCCGTCTTTATCGCCGCTATGACTTCCGTCGCAAGCGCGGGAATTTTCGTGATTATCGAAGGGCTTGTGAGCTTGTCCATACAAGCCTTCATAAACTTTTGCTGACGCTCTATCCTACCTATATCCCCTTCTTCATCGCGGTAACGCACATAGGTTATAGCTGTCTTGCCGTCCATATGCTGCATTCCCGGATACAGGTCGATATGAAGTCCGCCGTCGTCGTCCCACGGGTCCTCGTATCGCATACGCTTCTCAACGTCTATATCCACGCCGCCGATAGCGTCGATTATCTTTACGAAAGACCTCGTATCAATAAGTATATAATGGTCTATACTTATCCCTAAAAAGTCCTCCACGGTTCTTTTGGTGAGCCTCTCGCTCCCGTAAGCGTAAGCCGCGTTTATCTTATCGTAGCCGTATTTTGGAATATAAACCCTCGTATCTCTCGGTATAGAAAGCAGCGACGCCCTGTCTATAAACGGGTCAACCGTCGCCACCATAAGCGTGTCGCTTCTTCCTACGTCGTGCTCAAGCTCTCTTGGGTCTATACCCATTATCATTATAATGGTTTTATCCTTCGCCGTTAAAAGCTCTTCTCTCGTTTCGTCCTTCGGCAAGTTCTTTTTCGTCGGTATCGTATGCGACGCAAAATACGCACCGGCTAAAACCGCCGCCATAAAACAAAACAGCAAGAACATTACCATAAAAAATTTATTCTTTTTCAACAGGTTTTCTCTTTCTTGGGGCTTTGCCCCAAACCCCAGCAGGGACTCTGTCCCTGCACCCTGCAAGGGGAACTCGTCCCCCTTGACCCCCATTTTTGTTTTTACTATTAAAGTTTTCTTTCTCTCTTTTCTTCTTTGTTACTTTCTTCTTTTCTCTCTTTCTTTTTCAAAAGAAAGAGAGAAAAGAAGAAAGTAAAGAAATTAAATATCAAAATATATCGTTTGCGATTATAATGGTTTCTTCTCTGTCCGGACCTACGGAGACAATGCCCAATTTTATATTTGTCACTTCTTCGATGCGCTTCAAATACGCCTTTGCTTCTTCGGGCAAGTCCTCGTATTTTCTAATCTTTGATATGCTCGTTTTCCAACCCTTAAATGTTTCGTAAACCGGCTTAATCTCCGCAAGCACGGAAAGAGACGCGGGAATACCTTCATACTTCTTTCCTTTGTACTCATAACCGACGCAGAGTTTAATCTCGTCGAAATCGTCCAAAATATCAAGACGAGTTATCGCCATATAGTCAATGCCGGACAAAATCCCCGCGTATTTTACTACGCAAGCGTCAAGCCAGCCCGTGCGGCGGGGTCTGCCCGTTACCGTGCCGTATTCGTGACCCGTTTCGCGCAACTTGTTTCCGTCTTTGCCCAAATCTTCTGTCGGGAACGGCCCTTCGCCGACTCTTGTGCAATACGCCTTCACAACGCCAACGACTTTATCTATCTTCTTCGGCGCAACTCCGGCGCCGACCGTTACGCCGCCCGAAACGGGGTGACTTGCGGTAACATACGGATATGTGCCGTAGTCAATATCAAGCATCGTAGCCTGCGCGCCTTCGAAAAGTATGCGCCTACCCGCGTTTATCTCGTCGTTTAACAGCGTAATCGTATCGCAAACATAAGGACGAATTCGTTCCGCGTACCCCAAATATGTTTCAAGCACGTCTTCATAATTTAATCCGTCTGTTTTATAAAGTAACTTCATTACATTGTTTTTCGTATCTAAAACCGTTTTAAGTTTCTTTTTAAAGACATCTTCTTCCATTAAATCGCAGACTCTTATCCCGGTGCGAATATCCCTGTCCATATAGCAAGGACCTATGCCGTTATGGGTTGTGCCGATTTTATTCTTGCCCTTGTGCAGTTCCATACACTCGTCCATCATAGCGTGATACGGCATAACCACGTGGGCGCGGTCGCTTATCATTATATTTCCTACATCAACGCCCGCTTTTTTCAAGCCTTCAAGCTCGCTCAAAAACACTTTAGGATTAAACGCCACACCATTTGCAATAATATTATGTGTCCCTTTATAAAGTATCCCCGAAGGCATTAAACGAAGTTTATACTCCTTACCGCCGGACATAACCGTATGCCCCGCATTACTTCCTCCCTGATACCGCACTACGCTTTCCGCTTTCTCCGCAAGGTAATCCACTATCTTCCCTTTGCCTTCGTCGCCCCACTGCGTTCCTACTATCACTACCGTTGACATCTATTCTTTTCGCCTCTTTTTTTAGTTTCTTATTTACTTTTTTCTTTTCTCTCTTTCTTTTGAAAAAGAGAGAGAGAAAAGAAAAAAGTAACAAAAAAGAAAAGAGAGAAAGAAAACTTTATTATTATTACTTTTTCATTATTTTTTTAATAACACGGGGCTTTGCCCCGTACCCCACAAGGGGACGAGTCCCCTTGACCCCATTTTTATATAATTCAAACCCAAAATAAAGGTCTATCGCGGCGCAGGACGCGCCGCCGTCTGCGTTTGCCACAAGGACGTGGCAAAGCAGACAACGAACAGTTGCCTAACCTCAAGTTTCTTCAACAGGCTCTGTGTCAGCACAAAAACATAGATTAAATAAAGTGTGGGGTCAAGGGGTGAAAACCCCTTGTGTGTTTTCTTTGGTTCGTTTCTTTTGCACAAGCAAAAGAAATGAACAAACGAACATTAACTTTTAAATACATAAACTAAAAAAATTCACCAAACTAAACCAATTTTACAAACTTTCAAAACTTTGACTTTTAAACTAATCCCGTAAAATCAACCTCAAACCCTAAACCCCAAATCTTTCAAAAATAGTATCTACATTTCTCAAAAACCAATCATACTTAAAGCAATTTTCTATTTCGTCTTTCGAAAGGTACTTTTTAATATCTTCGTCTTCCTCGATAGACTTTTTGAAGTCTGCTTTTTCCATCCAGCGTTTCATCGCGTTGCGTTGTACGTATTTGTACGCTTCTTCGCGGAGTACGCCTTTTCCTACTATCGCAAGCATTATGCGCTGACTGTAGATAAGTCCGCCTGTTTTGTTGAGGTTTTCAAGCATCGCGTCCGGGTATACCAACAACTTGTCTATTATATTGGTGAGTTTTTTGCAGCAATAGTCCACGTTTATCGTGCTATCGGGAAGAATAACGCGCTCTACGCTTGAATGGGAAATATCGCGCTCGTGCCAAAGGGTGATGTCTTCCATCGCCGCTATTGCGTTGCCGCGCACGAGTCGCGCCATTCCGCTTATGCGTTCGCAGGTAATGGGGTTGCGCTTATGCGGCATCGCGCTTGAGCCTTTTTGCCCGGGCGAGAAGTATTCTTCCGCTTCTCTTATATCCGTTCTTTGATGATTTCTTATTTCCGTCGCGATTTTTTCAAACGTGCTTGCTACTATCGCAAGAGTCGTCATATACTCCGCGTGGCGGTCGCGTTGAATTACCTGCGTCGCAAGTTTTACGGGGGTTAGTCCCAATTTTTTGCATACTATCTCTTCGATTTTCGGGTCTATATTTGAATACGTTCCAACCGCGCCCGAGAGTTTGCCTACGGACACTATTTCTTTCGCGCGTTTTACTCTTTCGATGTCGCGCTCTATTTCCGCGCTCCACAATAAGAGTTTCAGCCCGAAAGTCATAGGTTCCGCGTGTATGCCGTGAGTTCTACCTATGCAAACGGTATGTTTAAATTCTTTTGCGCGACGGCGAAGGACTTCCAAAAGTTCCTCCAAATCCTTCAATATAATCGTCGCGGAATCGCGCATCATCATACAGATAGCGGTATCTTTAACGTCGCTTGAAGTCAGTCCTTTATGCACATACTTTGAATTTTCGCCCACGTTTTCGGCGATATTTGTCAAAAACGCGATAATGTCGTGATTAGTCACGGCTTCTATCTCGTTTATGCGCTTTACGTCAAACTTTGCTTTAGCGCGAACGTCCGCCGCGACGCCTGCGGGAATTTCGCCCAGCTCTTCCATAGCTTCAAGCGCGGCAAGCTCCACGTTAAGTATCTGTTGCCATTCGTTTTTTATATCCCACAACGCCCCCATCTCGGGACGGGTATATCTTTCTATCATACTGTTTCCCCTTTAATAACACAGGGCTTTGCCCTGTACCCACCAGAGGCTCTGCCTCCGGACTCCGGCAGGGAGCATCGCCCCCTGCACCCCTTTTTTATAAAACAACTGCTTTCATTATATCAATTGTATTTTAATCTGTAAATATGAAAAATATTAAGCTACACTAAATTATTGTGATTAATTAAAAGATTTTCATAAAAAAAGCAACAATTTCTCAATTATCATTATAAAAAGGAAAATCGCCTTAAAACCTCGAATAATGCTAAAAACACATTAAACGGGAGGGCAAGCGATGACACCGAATGAGCAAAAACAGGCGGCGAAACTTTTCGCGGAAAACTGGAAAGATAAAGGCGACGAAAAACAACATACCCAAACTTTTTGGATAGAGCTTTTGCAAAAGGTTTACGGCGTTAATAACCCATTCGGCTTTATCACTTTTGAGGATAGGGTGAAACTTTCGCACACTTCCTTTATTGACGCGTCTATCCCCGAAACCCATACCATGATAGAGCAAAAATCACTCGGTAAAGACCTATCTAAACCCATAAAACAAAGCGACGGCTCGCTTTTAACGCCGTACCAACAGGCGAAACGCTACGCGGCGGAACTGCCGTATTCAAAGCGTCCGCGCTGGATTGTCGCCTGCAATTTTGCCGAGTTTCGCGTCTACGATATGGAAAACCCGCAAGCAGAGCCGGAGATTATACTTTTAAAGGATTTTGAAAAAGAATATCATCGTTTGAACTTCTTGGTAAACGCCGCCGACCGCAACATTCAAAAGGAAATGGACCTCTCCCTAGCCGCGGGCGATATCGTCGGCAAACTCTACGACGCGCTTTTAAAGGAGTATAAAGACTCCGAGAGCGACGAAACGCAAAAGAGTTTGAACAAACTCTGCGTGAGGCTCGTATTTTGCCTATACGCGGAGGACGCGGGAATTTTCGGCAGTCGCAACCAATTTCACGATTATTTAAAGGGATTTAAGCCGGAAAACGCGAGAATGGGGCTTATAGAGCTTTTTGAAACGCTCTCGACCCCGACGGAAGAACGCGACCCGTATATGAAAGCGGAACTTGCGGCGTTTCCCTATGTCAACGGCGGACTTTTCGCGGATAATCGCGCGGATTTACAGCGTCAAATTCCTATGATGAACGAGGAAATTTTAGAACTGCTCCTAAAAAAAGCAAGCCTTGATTTTGACTGGAGCGGGATAAGCCCCACCATTTTCGGCGCGGTCTTTGAATCCACCCTTAACCCCGAAACAAGGCGCAAAGGCGGTATGCACTACACAAGCATTGAAAACATTCATAAAGTGATAGATCCGCTGTTTATGGACGATTTAAAGCGAGAGTTTGAGAAGATAAAGGCGCAAAAAAGCGCCGCCAAAACAAGGCGGCAAAATTTGTTTGATTTTCAGTCAAAACTCGCGTCGCTGAC